>CAJUJU010000069.1 GCA_910586835.1 uncultured Acetatifactor sp. | reverse complement strand
ATTCATCTGGGGGCTACCTCCTGCTATGTGGGAGACAACACGGATATCATCGTCATGACAGAGGCGCTGAAGCTGGTGAAGAAAAAGCTGGTGAACGTGATTGCCGGACTGGCTGATTTTGCGGAGAAGTACAAGGCTCAGCCCACGCTGGCATTCACCCATTTCCAGCCCGCTCAGCCCACCACGGTGGGCAAGCGCGCAACGCTGTGGCTCCAGGAGTTTTATCTTGACCTGGAGGATCTGGAATATGTGCTGGGAAGCATGAAGCTTTTGGGCTCCAAGGGAACCACCGGCACCCAGGCTTCCTTTCTGGAACTGTTTGACGGAGATCAGGAGACCATAGATAAAATTGATCCCATGATTGCGGAGAAGATGGGCTTTCGGGAGTGCTATCCCGTATCGGGGCAGACCTACTCCAGAAAGGTGGATACCAGAGTGCTAAATGTCCTTGCGGGGATTGCGGCCTCTGCCCACAAGATGAGCAATGATATTCGGCTGCTGCAGCATTTGAAGGAGGTGGAGGAACCTTTTGAGAAGAGTCAGATCGGATCCTCCGCCATGGCTTATAAGAGGAATCCCATGCGGAGCGAGAGGATTGCTTCGCTCTCCAGGTATGTGATGGTGGATGCGCTGAATCCGGCCATCACCTCCGCCACCCAGTGGTTTGAGAGGACGCTGGACGACTCCGCCAACAAGAGACTGTCCGTTGCGGAGGGCTTCCTTGCCGTGGATGGTATTCTGGATTTGTGCCTGAATGTGGTGGACGGGCTGGTGGTGTACCCAAAGGTGATTGAAAAGAGGCTGCGCAGCGAGCTGCCGTTTATGGCCACGGAGAATATCATGATGGATGCGGTGAAGGCGGGAGGCAACAGACAGGAGCTTCACGAGCGGATCCGGGAGCTTTCCATGGAGGCGGGCCGCAACGTGAAGGTGGAGGGAAAGGAAAATAATCTGCTGGAGCTGATCGCCGCGGATCCGGCCTTTCACATGAGCCTGGAGGAGCTGCAGGCATCCATGGAGCCCGAGAGATATGTGGGGCGCTCAAGGGAACAGGTGGACGCATTTCTGGAACAGGTGATCCGTCCTCTGCTGAAGGAGAACGGTGAGCTTCTGGGCATCAGTGCCCAGATCAACGTATAGAGCGGGAGGAGTCAGACAAAAATGGGCGGTTTTTTTGGAGTTGCAGCCAAAGAGGATTGTGTGTTTGATTTGTTTTTTGGGACGGATTATCATTCCCATCTGGGGACGAGACGTGCCGGAATGACAGTTTACGACAAAGCGAGCGGGTTTGAGAGGGCGATTCACAATATCGAGAACGCTCCGTTTCGAACCAAGTTTGACAAGGATGTCAACGATATGCACGGGCAGCTTGGAATCGGCTGTATTTCCGATTATGAGCCTCAGCCGCTGCTGATCCGTTCTCATCACGGTACTTATGCTATCAGCACGGTGGGAAAGATCAACAATGCGGACAGGCTGGTACAGGATATTCTTTTCAAGGGGCATTCCCAGTTCATGGAGATGAGCAGCGGGGAAGTGAACGCCACCGAGCTGGTGGCGGCGCTGATCAATCAGCAGGAAAATCTGGTGGACGGGATCCGGTATGCCCAGGAGTCCATCGACGGTTCCATGACCATTCTGCTGATGACGCCAAAGGGAATCTATGCGGCCAGGGATCGGATGGGAAGAACCCCTGTGAGCGTGGGCAGAAAGGAAGGAGCGTACTGTGTCTCCTTTGAGAGCTTTGCCTATTTGAATCTCGGCTATACTGCGGACAGGGAGCTTGGCCCCGGGGAGATTGCCGTGGTGACGCCGGAGGGCATCAGAACGCTGGCACAGCCGGGAAAGGATATGAAGATCTGTACGTTCCTGTGGGTATACTACGGGTATCCCTCTTCCTCCTACGAGGGAGTCAGCGTGGAGCAGATGCGCTATCACTGCGGCGCAGGGCTGGCAGAGAGGGACGATGTGAGGCCGGATATTGTGGCGGGAGTGCCGGATTCCGGAACTGCCCACGCCATCGGATATGCAAACAGGTCAGGGATTCCTTTTTCCAGGCCTTTTATCAAGTATACGCCAACCTGGCCCAGATCCTTTATGCCCACCATTCAGACGCAGCGGAATCTGATCGCTAAGATGAAGCTGATTCCGGTGCAGGAGCTGATAGAGCATAAGAGTCTTCTTTTGATCGATGATTCCATTGTGCGCGGGACACAGCTGCGGGAGACCACGGAGTTTCTGTATCAGAGCGGAGCCGGGGAGGTACACATTCGGCCTGCCTGTCCGCCCATCATGTTCGGGTGTAAATATCTGAACTTCTCCCGTTCCACCTCGGAGATGGATCTGATTGCCAGAAAGATTCTGAAGGAGATGGAGCAGGAGGGCAGGGAGATCGACCTGAAGCTCTATGTGGATCCCAACACTGCGGAATATGGTGAGATGGTGGAACGGATCGGCAGACAGCTTAATTTTACTTCTCTGCGTTATCACCGGCTGGATGATATGATTGCATCCGTGGGAATTGACAGGGAGAAGCTGTGTACTTACTGCTGGGACGGCCGGGAAGTGTGAAGAGAATTTCTAAGTCTGCAAAAGACGCAGACAAAGAAATTCTAAAACTTCACACCGAAGAACGCAAGGAAGCGTTCTTCACCGATTGTTTGTGCCGCCGCTGGCGGCATGTCGGGAAGTGTGATAAGGAGCTGTCCCTGGTGTGAGAGGTTTCTATGTTAAGACTTTGTTATGTGGTGGGGATTTCTCTGCCGTTCATACTGTATTATGTGGGAAAGGCTCATTTTATTGAGAAGCATGAGGGTCATTTTCCGGAGGAAAGACGTTACCGGATGGTGCGGAGATGCATCCGGATTGCCATGCGTCACGGACGGATAAAGACGGTGAGCACCGGGCAGGAGAATTTGCCCCGGGAAGGCGGCTATGTGATGTATTCCAATCATCAGGGAAAATTTGACACTCTGGGAATCATGATTTCCCACCCAAATCCCTGTACCATCGTCATGGATGACACCCGTTCGCGGCTTCCCATCGTGGATGCCTTTATTGAACTGGTAAAGGGACAGAGACTGGATAAGACCGACATGAAGAGTCAGGTGAAGACCATCCTTCAGATTGTGGAGGAGGTGAAAAAAGGCAGAAGGTATATTGTGTTTCCGGAGGGCGGTTATGAGCACAATAAAAATGACCTGCAGGAGTTTCACCCCGGAGCCTTCCAGTGTGCTACAAAAGCCAGCGCACCCATTGTGCCGGTGGCGATCATTGACTGTTATAAGCCATTCGGGATGAATTCTCTGCGGAAGGTGACAACCCAGGTACATTTTCTGCCCCCTGTGTATTATGAGGAATACAAGGATATGACCACCGCCCAGATTGCGGAGCTGGTAAAGGGACGGATTGCCGGGGAGATTCGGGCCAGACTTTCCCGGCGGGCAGCGTGACCGGTCACTTCGGCGGTTCCATAAAAGGCATCGGTCTGCAATCTGTTTTCCTGATTCTTTGAAATAATTTTAAGTGATAGAATGCATAATTTATATTGATTTTACTTATGATTTTGGATATGCTATAGTATAGCTGACGAAAAATGCTGCCTGCCGCTTTGCGGCGGGGAATGGAGGAAAACATGGTTAAGGCAATCGTCGGCGCCAACTGGGGCGACGAAGGAAAAGGTAAGATCACTGACATGATGGCACAGGAGGCGGATATTATCGTACGCTTTCAGGGAGGTGCAAACGCAGGGCATACCATTGTAAATAATTATGGTAAGTTCGCGCTCCACACGCTTCCGTCAGGGGTGTTTTACGGTCATACCACCAGCGTCATCGGAAACGGCGTGGCGTTAAATATTCCGCTCTTGTTTCGGGAGATTCAGTCCATTGTGGAGCGAGGGGTGCCGTCGCCCCGGATTCTGGTATCCGACAGGGCACAGATGGTGATGCCCTATCACATTTTGTTCGATCAGTATGAGGAGGAAAGACTGGGCGGAAAATCCTTTGGCTCCACCAAGTCCGGCATTGCGCCTTTTTATTCTGACAAATACGCAAAGATCGGGTTTCAGGTGAGCGAGCTTTTTGACGAGGAGCTGCTTATGGAAAAGACAGAGCGTGTCTGTGAGATGAAAAACGTGCTTCTGGAGCATCTTTATCACAAGCCGCTGCTTGACCCGAAGGAGCTTTTGAATACTTTGCATGAATACAGAGATATGGTGGTGCCCTATGTGTGCGATGTGTCTGCATTTCTGGATAAAGCGCTGAAGGAGGGAAAGACGGTTCTGCTGGAGGGACAGCTGGGGACGCTGAAGGATCCCGACCACGGAATCTATCCCATGGTGACATCCTCCTCCACACTGGCGGCCTACGGGGCTATCGGCGCGGGACTTCCGCCGCACGAAATCCGCCAGATTGTCACTGTCTGCAAGGCGTATTCTTCCGCAGTGGGGGCAGGAGCCTTTGTGAGCGAGCTGTTCGGAGACCGGGCGGAGGAGCTGCGGCGCAGAGGCGGCGACGGCGGAGAGTACGGCGCTACTACGGGCCGCCCCCGAAGGGTGGGCTGGTTTGACTGCGTAGCGTCCAAATACGGCTGCAGGCTGCAGGGAACCACGGATGTTGCGTTTACGGTTCTGGATGTGCTGGGATATCTGGAGGAGATACCGGTCTGTGTGGCGTACGACATCGACGGTGAGGTGACCACAGAGTTTCCTGTGACGGCAAGGCTGGAAAAAGCCAGGCCCGTCCTGAAGAGCCTGCCGGGATGGAGGTGTGAGATCCGCGGCATCAGAAGCTATGAAGAGCTGCCGGAAAACTGCAGAAAGTATATCGAGTTTATCGAGAGCCAGATCGGCTATCCCATCACCATGGTCAGCAACGGCCCCGGGAGAGAGGATATTATCTACAGAGAAAGCGCGTTGAAAAAACAATGATGATCGGCAATCTGGAATATTTTAAGGTGTTTTACCATACGGCAAAGTGCGGCAGCGTCACGGGTGCTGCCGCATTGCTTTCCATCTCCCAGCCGGCGGTGAGCCAGTCTCTGAAGCAGCTGGAAAAATATTTGGGCGTACCTCTTTTCGCACGGGGCTCCAGAGGGGTGAAGCTCACTGCGGAGGGAGAGCTTCTGTATTCCTATGTGGCCAAGGGATATGAACAGATTGAGCTGGGAGTGGAAAAGGTGCGGCAGATGCGGAATCTGGAGTTGGGGGAGGTTCATATCGGAGCCAGCGATATGACGCTGCAGTTTTATCTGCTGCCGTTCCTGGAAAAATTCCATGAGAGATATCCCGATATCAAGGTGACTGTCTCCAACGGGCCAACCCCGGAAACTCTGGAGGTTCTGCAGGAGGGAAAGATCGACTTTGGGGTGGTGAGCACTCCCTTTGAGAAGGCGGGGGATGTGGAAGCGATTCAGGTGCGGGAGATTGAGGATGTGTTTGTGGCGGGCAGACGTTTTATCGCCTGCAAGAACAAAACCCTGGATCTTCAGGAGCTGGAAGGACTGCCCATGATTTTTCTGGAGGGAAATACCAGCACCCGCAGCTATATGAACGATTATCTGCGGGAGAACGGGATCGTTTTGCAGCCGGAGTTTGAGCTTGCCACCAGCGACATGGTGGTACAGTTTGCCCTGCGGAATCTGGGGGTGGGCTGTGTGGTTCGGGACTTTGCAAGGGAGGCACTGGAATCGGGGAGATTGTTTGAACTGCGTTTTAACAAGATGATACCCAAGAGAACGATCTGTGTGGTAAGAAGCGGCAGGGCAGTGATTCCCACCGCGGCGGAAAAGTTGCTGGAGATCATGGAAATCTAAGTTTTCAATCCGGAGTTGACTCATTGAACGGAAATGCGGAAATGCATGTATGGCCAGGCGTGAACAATCATAGGCAGACGGGCAGGATAGAAGGGAAATAAAATGATCAGAAATATTATCTTTGACATCGGGAACGTACTGGCGGATTTTCGCTGGAGAGAGTTTTTGCGGGATAAGGGATTTGACAGGGACATGACGGAACGGATTGCCCGGGCATCCGTGCTGAGCCCTTACTGGAACGAGGTGGACCGCGGGGTGCTTGGCCGGGAGGAGGTTATGGCGCGGTTTGTGTCCGTGGATCCCGGGATAGAAGAGGAGCTGCATGTTGCCTACGATAATATAAAAGGGCTTGTGACGCCCAGGAGCTATGCAGTTCCCTGGGTGCGGGAACTGAAGGAGAAGGGCTACGGCGTCTATTACCTTTCTAATTTTTCCGAGATGGCACACAAGGAGTGCGACGATGCCCTTGAGTTCATGAGCGACACCGACGGCGGCATTTTGTCTTATCAGGAGAAGGTGATCAAGCCGGACCGTGAAATTTATGAGCTGCTACTCTCCAGATATGGCCTGAAGGCGGAGGAATGTGTCTTTTTGGATGACATGCCGGAAAATGTGGAAGGAGCCAGGGCATGCGGCATCCATGGCATCCGGTTTCAGTCCAGGGAGCAGGCGGAGGCGGAGCTTCTTGCGCTGATTGAGAAGACTTTTTAAGCTTTTTCTCCCTTTTAGAAATGCTGTATCCATGTTGCAGATAAATGGTTCCAAATGGAAAGGCCGATAACCGCATTTTTAGTCTGCGTGTTATCGGCCCTGCGTCTATATGTCTGGCTCTTTGATAACGATTATTTGTAGGCTTTATGCACTAACTAAAGTTTCTTTTTTGCATTATGGGCAATAAAGAGGGTAGTTTTTCAGAACAGTGTCTTTTCTAAATTTTTTCATGTGTTTTATTACCGCAAATAGGGCAATATATCCGCTTTTTTGTTATGCAATAGATTTCCCAAGTTCATAAGCGGCAGATATTTCGGCTTTTCCCTCAATATCTCCTATCTCCCCGTTTCCACCAGCAAGAACATGGCCGAGATTATTCCACTTTAAATGCTCCATCAAGTGATTGTAGTAAACAAGTACATCTTCAAAGCCGTGGCCCTCTGCGGCCATTAACAGGGCAGATGCCTTGCCGTGTCCCCTCAAAAGGTTGCCGTCCCCCTCTTCCAACGCAAACAAGCGGTCAATAGCGGTTCTGATTTGACCGCTCATGTTCCAGTAGTAAAGGGGACTGGCAAGCACAATCACATCGCACTCCCGCACCACAGGATAAATTTTATTCATGTCGTCCCGCTGAACACAGGGACACTCTTTGCTGCTGTGTTCACCAAAGCACCCTTTACAGCCGTGGATATTCATACTGTCCAGGAAAAACTCGGTTACGGTATGACCGGCGCTCTCCGCCCCCTCGGTGAACGCTTTGACCAGCGCGGAGGTATTACCCGTTCTGCGGGGACTACCATTGAGAATGACAATCTTCTTGGGCATGGTATTCTTTCCTCCTTAAAATTTCTCCGCCAGAGCAGCCGCTTGTTTACAGCCGTCTGTCTTTTCAATGTCACCGATATTCAGGACGCCCGGAACAAGAACCTCTCCAACCATCTTCCATTTCATTAGTGCGGCAGAGCGTTCCATGGGGACGCGCACACCGTCAAAGACGGACATATCATCTTCTTCACAACAGACGATAACCGCGCACTCTTTACCGGCAATATCTTTTCCACCCACCACAAAAGAGAACAGACGATCAATGACCCCTTTAATTTGTGCGGGAATGGAATACCAATACACAGGCATAGAGAAAACCACAGCATCAGCCTCCAAAATAGCGGGAGCAATCGTATTAAAATCATCATTAAAAGAGCAGGCTTTTCCAGTCTTAAAACAAGTCTCGCAAGCCCGGCAACCGCCCATATTTTTCAGCGCAGCGTCAAAGCGGGTGATGGTGTGACCTTTGGCTTGTGCCGCTTGAATAAATGCCTCGGTCATAGCAAAGCTATTGCCTTTCTTCCGAGGACTGCCGGTAACAACAACAATTTTTTTGCTCATGCAAAGTACCTCCTGATTTTGCGGGCTTGACTTTCCCCCGCATCTGATAGTATCATTGTAGCAAGAATTAAAGCATAATCAAGTACGCACATATAAGTGCGATACTAACCCGGAGGAAAGCGTACTATGAGTGAACGCTGTATTTCGCAAGAGTGTCTCAATGACACTGGCTTTAGCTACACCCTGTCTTTAATCAACGGAAAATACAAAATGATAATCCTTTATACCTTGATGGAATTTCAGGTCGTTCGTTTTAATGAGATGAAAAAATATATTGGGAGTATTTCTTATAAGACACTGAGTTCCACGCTAAAAGAACTAGAAGCAGATCAACTGGTACATAGGGAGGAATATCCCCAAATTCCACCCAAAGTTGAGTATAGTTTAACGGAACGCGGGAAGTCTCTCATGCCTCTTTTAGATGAAATGTGCGATTGGGGTGAAAAGAACAGACTTCTGACCACATAATTGGCGGTGCGAAAGAGCTTGTTGGGGTTCTTGGGGTTCACCCAAATCCGATAGACTTCTGGCCATGCTGACCAGAAACTCCCCTGTCTGCGGTCTTGCCTGCGCTTTATAAACGGCGGCGACGGGAATATAACCACCAGAGCCTGTTCCCTGCGGGGACGTGGAGAGCATCTGCCTGTGGCCGCTCTGACCAGAAGTAACCGCATAACAAAATGCCGCCTTGTTTTCCAGGGCGGCGTTTTTGGAAGGGTGATAGCTCTTTTTCCTGTATGCTCTTGTAAAGGGCTGCTCTATTAGAAATAACATCTCTTGACAGCGTGTATGAAAATCGAGGAATTGGAAGCAAACTTGTACAAACCGTTATACAGGTAGCTAAAGAGAGAAAAATTCCATACCCTTGCGCCATGAAATTGAATTTGAATAACTGATATAAATAAAGGGGATTCTTTTACGGCGTCAGACTGCCTTCTTTCGGGAGAATGTCCGGGAAGGGAGCGGCAGGTGCGGCCGCATTCAGGTATCGGCTGTATCGTCGGATTTCCTGTCTGCGGAATGCATCGCGTCGGAAGCCCTGGAGGCGTCCGGCTCTTTCGGGTCGGTTCCGCCAAGATTAAAATCCGCAAAGGTGTGCTTTCCGGTAAGTTTGCCGTACATCCAGGTATAAATCCAGATGAGGACGGGGATGGTCAGGGTGGCGAACAGGGACAGGAAAAACAGCCTGTCCGAGGCTGGATTGCCAGCAATGGCAGTGATCAAGGTGGAGAGATACATGAGAACCAGCAGGGCAATGCCGATCAGCGCCACGACCTGCCTGGAGGTGATCATTTTCTTTGGGGACTGCTGAACGTTTTCTTCCGTGTTTATTCTCATGGCATTTCCTCCGTATTTATTCTGAAGCAGCCGACCTGCTTGTGCCGTTGTGTCTTCTGAGTAGTTATCATAGCATTTTTCGGCACAAAAGTAAAGGTCGGCTGCTTCTCTTTCCGGTACTTCTTTCCAGTGTTTTTGGGCCGGCGCAGATGAAATTATCGTTTCTCCCGGCAGGTTATTCCGCCAGGTACATCTTCAGCCCGTCTTCCATTTTTTGTATGGTCTGTTCCAGGGACTGTGAGCCGTCCAGATAACCGCCCAGGCATTCAATCAAAATCTCCCGAATCTTGGCATCTTCCCGAATGGGTGTATCCAACGATTCGCAGATGGCGGTAAGCCGCATGGCTGTCTCTTTGGGATAGGGTTTGCTGTCAAATTCCAGATAGCTTCCATCCTCCGCCATAATCATGGTAGAGGCGCGCAGATCCGACCGGTCTTTTTCTGCATGGTTCTGCAGGGAGCGGGCATTCACCGGGAATCCCCGGCTGCCGTCTTTGTCCTGAACCTGTTCGGACAGCAGGAATCGCAGAAAATCTTCTGCGGTATCCAGCTTTTCGGTCTTGGCGAAGATGCCGACCTGTGCGGAGGGAATGAAGCTGTTTTCAAAAGCCGTAAAGTCTCCCTTGATATAGTCTGACATAGACATGGGGAACATGCAGTTTGTGAAGCCGTCTGCCGGAGTGAGGGCAAACTTTGCTTTTGCAGCCAGATCCCACATGCCGAGACTCAGCTCATTTTCCGGTCGGGTGGCGATAATGCCGCAGTTGTCCGCAATGGTCTTCAGACAGTCAAGATAATGGCCTAAGCGCTCCTGATCCAGCTGTTTTCCGTCTACAATTTTATCACAAAAATAAGGATAGAAAAGGTCTACCAGCTCCGCCACGGTCTGTGTGCCCATGTAACTGTAGTCGGTCTGTGCCAGAAAGGCGGCCAGAGATTCAATGGAGCGCATGTCCTCCGAGGAAATATCCCGTCCCAGGGCAAGCGGAAAGGAAAACTGCAGGGGTACTATATAGCGGCTGCCATCTTCCCGGACATAAGAGCCGGTGATATTGGAGAGGAGTTCGCCGTTTTCTTCCAGGGGTTTCACCACGTTGTTCAGATCCGCCAGCAGCCCTCTTGAGGCGTAGGAGTCCATATTCAGATGATCCATTACCATGAGATCCGGGGCGTTGTCTCCCAGAAGCATGGTGTTCAGTTTTTGATAGACCGCGTCGTAATCGGGCGTATCAAAATAATACATGGGGTACTCGTGTTCAATGGTAATCACCGTATCCGGATGTTCCTTGTGGTACATGGCCGCCGCCTGTTTGAGCAGGGCGCTCTCATAGACCGTGTACAGCTTCAGAACCTGTGTGACTTCTGACACTGCGTTTGTGTCAAATTCGTAAAAATTCAGCTTTTGTCCCTCTTCTGTTTTGAAAAGTGCATAAATACTACCGTTTTCCAGGGCTGCCAGGTTCAGGCACCAGCAGTCCGGCATGGAAAAATCGGTCTCTATTCCGGGCATAAGCTGTTCCCATTCTTCCTCCGCAGCGGTTCCCGGGAGACGGAAGAGACCATTTTCGCCGCCGGCGATGAGAGTACCGTCTTTTAAAACGTCAAGGAAAAGACTGCCGGATTCGCCGAATAAGACTACGTTGCTTTCAGAGCCGCCTGCCGCCGGAAAAGGAAGGATCAGGGAGTCCGCTCCTCTGCCGTCCCTACGCTTCTCAATCTGGCTGCCGGAGGCGTCTGAGGAGCAAAGGTAGACATTTTCGCCGTCTGTCACAAGATTGCCTTCATAGACGGTGGAGGCAGGTTCACTTTCCAGTACGGAGCCGTCCTCGGCCGACAGGATATCCAGGTAGGTGTAGGAGAGTGAGACCAACGTTCCGTTGTCCAATGCGGCCAGTCCCTGGATCATCTCGTAGCCGCCCCAGTCCTCGTCCGGGATCGTCCACTTTTCGGGGGTGATTTCGGATGCTTCACCCTCCGTACCTTTCCACAGGTGTCCCCGAAAGGAATCATCATCTTCCGTATATCCGGCGTAGAGATACTGCGTGTCCCCGGCACCCCGAATCAGCTTGAGATCAACCCAGTCTGCAGCGGGAAGTTCCATGGAGGCAAGCCAGTCCGGAGTCACGTCCGTGAAACTGCCATCTTGGTAACACCACTCCTGGAGAATGGTTTTTTCGTCCCGCTGTCTGGAGGCCAGCAGATACAGGGCGTCGCCCTCCGCAGACATCTGTATCAGAGACCAGTCGGCCAGCTCCGATGGCAGAGCAACTTCCTTTTCCACATACCTGCCCTGTGTCTGGGCTGCCACACTGCCATCCTCCGCCCCGGGCGTTTTTCCATCTTCCGAAGGCTCCTTTCCACAGGCGCTCAACGCGCCTGTGACAAGCCCAAGCGCCAGCAGAACTGCCAGCAATTTACTGCTTTTTTTCTTTTTCATTTTCCGTTTACTCCTTCTGAAAACTTTTCGGTAACATGCCGTTACCTTTCACAGAGTAACAGGAAAATGTCAACGCCCTGTGTCCGACATGTGCCGGAGTTGTAAAATATTCCACCAGTTCAGGTATGACGGGGAAATTGTGCTCGCACGAATTTCCCTGTTATACCCTGTGGCTGAGGGAACGCCACTCTATGAGCAGGGATAGCTGCGAAGCAGCGAAGAGTGCTGAAAGCGCGTCCCTGCGAATGGCGTAAGCGGTATGTGCCTCATTCCATTACTGCATTTCCGGCCCTGGACTCAGGTAAAGATGAATATTGAATTGTTCCGTATATAAGGGCAGATCGGTATCAGTGTCAGTGCTGCAGACAATAATGCTGGACGCCTGAATGGATGCAAAGGTGCTGCGGGTGCCGAGGCGCTGATACCAGGGCAGTTTTTTTGCTCCGGATTCTGTTTCTGCACTGTAGACAGGACGGGAATCATTATCCATCCCAAAGGAGGATGCAAAATCCTCCAGGAGTGTCATCAGTGCATTCTGCTCCTGATATTCGATGGGAGAGAAGCAGCTTACCGAAGCCTCCAGGATCTGGCCGGTTACTGCATTCAAAATAAGGACGGCTTCTATATGCTGGTTGCTGAGAGATATCGTCCAACAGCTGAGCCAGGGGCGGTTCTCCGGCTCCGAGTCCGGCGATTCCGGAGCCCAGAGGTAACAGCTTGCTTTATAGTCCGACAGGGAATTTTCGTTTGTTCCCAGGCGAGGCAGAAAAAAATCCTTCAGCCATGTCCGGCCGCACTCTATTGCCTGGGCCATTGAGAGTTGTCCGGACAGAGGCTCGTGAAGAACTGTCTCCCCGGGCTCCTCCAGAATATTCCTGAGCTCTTCCAGCTGCTCTTCGGTCAAAAGTACGCTCAGGGAGAGATCCCCTGCCTCGGTCACTTCAATAATTTCCGTTTGGGGCAGTTCAATCAGGCCACTGTCTGTAAGAAGCTTTTCCTGCTCCTGATTCAGTTTGAGCTGAACCAGAAACAATCCTCCGAAGGCGATGGCCAGGGCGGACAGTATCCCTGACAGGTTGACCAGGATTTTGCCTGTTTTTTTTGCCGGGAAGTTTTTATGTTCTTTCATTTTACAGGGACACCTCCTTCTGTTCATTGCATTCCTGGCCGTCATGGTTTGAGGCGCAGCCAGGAGGCTGGCTGTCTGAAGCGATACGGCGAACAGAAAAACTTACCTGGGTTCCCTGACCTTTTTTGCTTGCAAACCGCAGTCTGTCCCCGTGTATTTCGGCTACCCTGTCGGCAAGGGAAAGCCCCAGTCCGGCTCCGTGTTGTTTCCTGGAGCGCGCCTTGTCTACCATATAGAAGGCTTCCGTGATGCGGGAGAGCTCTTCCGGTTCCATACCGCAGCCATTGTCGCTGACACAGATGAGATATTTATCGGTTTTTTCCTCTGTTTTACCCAATAACTCTATTTTGTCTGCCCCTGCCTTGATGGCATTATCCGTCAGATTGAGCAGCAGTGTTTTCAGCAAGTCGTAATCTGCCAGAACACAGGCAGGATCTGCCTGAAGATGAAAGTCAATCTGCCGTTTTTCCAGAAGCGGGGAAAGCCCCTCTGCCACATCCTGCAGCAGCTCGTCTGCAGGCAGCTGTGTCAGCGGAAAGGCCTGCCTGTTCAGCACGGTCAGCTCCATCAGCTTCAGGGAAAGTGACTCCAGACGCATTCCTTCATTCCAGATGTGCGAGGATGCCCTGCGGGTTTCCTCTCTGGACAGCTCCTTCTGATAGATGGTGTCCGCATAGCCGATGATGGAGGTGAGAGGAGTCTTCAGTTCGTGGGCAAAGTTTGCCACAAAATCCTCTTTGTCCCTGGCCGCTTTTGCCAGTTCGGCAATTTTTTCTTCCACTGCGTCGGCCATCTGGTTAAAACTTTCTGCCAGCGTACCGATTTCGTCCTGCCCGGACAGGGAGAGCCTCTGGGCGTAATCGCCTTTTGCTATCCTGCGGGCCGCTTTGGACATTCTGTTTAATGGGCCGGTGAGAAGCGTGGAAAAAATGATCAGGAGGGCCATGCCGGCCACCATGGCCACCAGATAACACCGCAGAAAGTACTGGCGCAGGGTGTTTTGCTGTAAAAGTGTCCTGCTGATATCCCACTGTGTGACAAAATAGAGGTATTGCCCGTCGATCTGGCTGTCAGGGGCTGCCTCTCCGGATGCGGAGACAGGCAAATCATTTCGCCTCAGCATGGTTCCCACCAGAATGAACCCACCCCTGTCGCGGCAGAACTGCCAGGTGTGGGCATCCTTTGACAAGCTGTCTAAAAAGGAGGGATTGAATTCTGCTATATTGGAGTAAAGAAGCGTTTTGTCTTCTGCATAAAAGGCGGCGGGGACGCTGAGTTCCGATGCCAACGCACCGAAGAGATTTCCGCCCGGGGTTTCATCCAGAATGAGAGAGATGTCCGGAAAAAACTGCATTATGGAATAGGTTTGATTGTCTTCCGGCAGGAGATCGTCGGCGTTTTCCAGAGAGATGGTGACTGAGGTGGCGGTCAGCATTGTGGACTGGACGGTAAATTTGTCGTATTGAAATTGTTTCAGGGCAAAATCAGCTTCCCGCTCCAGGCTGCTTTCCATGGAATAGCGGAGCAGAAAATAACCTGAAGCAGAAAAGGCCAGGCCGAATACCAACATGCCAAAAAGAAAAATTTTTGTAAACAGCCGCATTTTATCCCTCCAACCTGTAGCCTATGCGGAATACGGTCTTGATTCTGTCTTCCCAACCCAGTTTTTTCCGCAGCCTCTGAATGTGGGAATCCAGCGTTCTGGTCTCGCCCAGAAAGGGCTCTTTCCAGACTTTTTCATAAAGCCGTTCCCGGTAGAGAGCTACGTTTTTATTGTGCATCAATTCAACCAGAAGATCAAATTCCTTTGCCGTCAGAATAACTGTTTTTCCGTCCTTTTCCACCTGTCTGGAATGGGTCAGGACGGTCACGTCTCCCAGCCTGAGCGGTTCGACGCCGGGCTTTCTCCTGCGCAGTACGGCCTCTGTTCGTGCCAGCAGTTCCCCGATCTGGAAGGGCTTTGTGAGATAATCGTCCGCCCCTGCTTTCAGGCCTCGGATCCGTTCCTCCACGGTGCCCTTCGCCGTGAGGAAAATAACAGGAGTATCTGTGGGTTTTATGCGTTCCAGCAGGGCGTAACCGTCCAGCCCGGGAAGCATGATATCCAACAGAACCAGATCAAAATTTCGTTTTTCAAGCAGAACTGCACCCTCCGGGCCGTCGTGGGCGCAGATACAGTCATAGCCTTCCGAAACCAGGTTCATGCGAATCAGATCCGCGATAGCTTCATCGTCCTCTACAATCAGAATATCAGTCAAGGAATTACCCTCCGTTTCAAACAGAATAAGGCTATTATAACAAAGCCGAAAGCTTTCTGCAATCGACCGACGTGGAGCGCAGTCCTGCACGGGCCGCTACAATGTGCGGAAGGAGTGACGCGGGACGACGGGAATACGGACACGCGATCAAGTTTGAAAGAACCGGAAGAATCGCAAGAATCAGAAGATCCTGCATCGGCTGTGGATGGGGCGGCAGAAATGGAATTGTACGGAAAAGTAAGAAGAATGTGAACGGATAAAACGGTTTAGGTGATCGTACAGCACCTGATAATCTGCTGCAGCCCTGCGGCTGTGCCAGAAGCTTGGTCGGTGAGCAGGAAAGAAAGCGGTATTCAGCTGCAGAAGCGGAAATTGTAACCGCTTACAGGCATTATACTTTGTATTTGTTATTTTGTGGTGGGAACGAAGGGACTTTCCCATGAAATATCTGCTATTTTTTACAAAAACCACCAGTACGTCAAATTTTTGACAATTTCGGCTTGCTATTTTGGGGACGACTTGTTAAAATAAGTAGGACTGAAGCAATAGTTCGACTAACTGTACAAAGCGGCCGAACTATTTTCGGCTGTTTAAAAATTTAATTTGAAAGGGAGAATCACGAGAATGAAAAAATGGGTTTATTTATTCAGTGAAGGTGACATGAGCATGCGCAATCTTCTCGGCGGTAAGGGTGCGAATCTGTCTGAGATGACAAGCATTGGTCTGCCGGTTCCTCAGGGCTTCACCATCACAACGGAGGCTTGTACTCAGTACTATGAGGACGGACGCAAGATCAACGATGAGATTATGGGTCAGATCATGGAGTTTGTAGCAGAGATGGAGAAGATCAACGGAAAGAAGTTTGGTGATCTGAAGAATCCTCTGCTTGTTTCCGTTCGTTCCGGTGCGCGTGCTTCCATGCCTGGTATGATGGATACCATTCTGAACCTGGGTCTGAATGACGAAGTGGTTGCATCTATGATCGCCGGCAACTCTGATCCTGCATTTGAGCGTTTTGTATATGACTCCTACAGACGTTTCATCCAGATGTTCTCGGATGTGGTTATGGAGGTCGGCAAGAAGTATTTCGAGCAGCTGATCGACAAGATGAAAGAAGATAAGGGCGTGAAGTTTGATGTTGAACTGACCGCTGCTGACCTGAAGACGCTGGCAGAGCAGTTCAAGGCTGAGTACAAGAATCAGCTGGGCAAGGATTTCCCCTCCGACCCTGTAGAGCAGCTGAAGCTGGCTATTGAGGCGGTGTTCCGTTCCTGGGACAACCCTCGTGCAAACGTATATCGTCGTGACAATGACATTCCTTATTCCTGGGGTACTGCCGTAAACGTAATGCCCATGGTATTCGGAAACCTGAACGATGAGTCCGGAACAGGTGTTGCATTTACCCGTGACCCCGCAACCGGAGAGAAGAAGCTGATGGGTGAGTTCCTGAAGAATGCCCAGGGCGAGGACGTTGTGGCCGGTGTCCGCACTCCCATGCCCATCGCTCAGATGGAGCAGGAGTTCCCCGAGGCATATGAGGAATTCATCAAAGTATGTGAGATTCTGGAGAATCATTATCATGATATGCAGGATATGGAGTTTACTGTTGAGAATAAGAAGCTGTATATGCTGCAGTGCCGTAACGGCAAGAGAACTGCGCAGGCTGCTCTGAAGATTGCATGTGATCTGGTGGACGAGGGACACAAGACCGAGGCAGAGGCAGTTGTCATGATCGATCCCCGCAACCTGGACACCTTGCTTCATCCTCAGTTTGATGCGGCAGCCCTGAAGGCAGCAACTCCTCTGGGCAAAGGCCTTGGTGCTTCTCCCGGAGCTGCATGTGGTAAGGTTGTATTTACCGCTGAAGATGCTGAAAAGTGGGCGGCGAAGGGCGAGAAGGTTGTTCTGGTTCGCCTGGAGACCTCTCCCGAGGACATCACCGGAATGAAGGTAGCTCAGGGTATTCTCACCGTCCGCGGCGGTATGACTTCTCATGCTGCAGTGGTTGCCCGCGGTATGGGTACCTGTTGTGTGTCCGGTTGTGGTGACATTGCCATGGATGAAGCAAATAAGAAGTTCACTCTGGCAGGACAGGAGTTCCATGAGGGAGATTATATTTCTATCGACGGTACGACCGGTAATATTTATGCAGGTCAGATCAAGACGGTTGACGCTACCATTGCAGGTGAGTTCGGTCGTGTAATGGCATGGGCAGACAAGTACAGAACTCTGAAGGTTCGCACCAATGCAGATACACCTGAGGACGCAAAGAAAGCACGCGAGCTGGGCGCTGAAGGAATTGGTCTGTGCCGTACCGAGCATATGTTCTTTGAAGAGAACAGAATTGCTGCTTTCCGTGAGATGATTTGTGCTGATACTGCTGAGGAGAGAGAAGCGGCTCTGGAGAAGATCCTTCCTTATCAGCAGGATGACTTCCAGAAGCTGTACGAGGCTCTTGAGGGATGTCCTGTTACCATTCGTTTCCTGGATCCTCCGCTTCATGAGTTTGTCCCTACCGAGGAGGCTGACATTGAGAAGCTGGCAGAGGCTCAGGGCAGAACGGTTGAAGACATCAAGAACTTTATCGCTTCCCTGCATGAGTTTAATCCCATGATGGGTCACAGAGGATGTCGTCTTGCTGTTACCTATCCTGAGATCGCAAGAATGCAGACCAAGGCTGTTATCCGTGCGGCAATCAATGTAAAGAAGGCGCATCCGGACTGGAATGTGAAGCCTGAGATCATGATTCCCCTGATCTGCGAGGTGAAAGAGCTTAAGTTTGTCAAGAAGGTAGTAGTTGAGACCGCTGACGCTGAAATTGCAGCAGCAGGCATTTCTCTTGAGTATGAAGTAGGTACTATGATCGAGATCCCCAGAGCAGCTCTGACTGCAGAGGAGATTGCAAAGGAGGCTGATTTCTTCTGCTTTGGCACCAACGATCTGACGCAGATGACCTTTGGCTTCTCCCGTGACGATGCAGGCAAGTTCCTGAATGCTTACTATGATACCAAGATTCTGGAGAACGATCCTTTTGCAAAGCTGGATCAGATTGGTGTCGGCAAGCTGATGGAGATCTCTCTCAAGCTGGGCAAGCCCGTAAATCCCAAGCTGCATGTGGGTATCTGCGGTGAGCACGGCGGAGATCCTTCTTCCGTAGAGTTCTGTCACAAGATCGGTTTGGATTATGTGTCTTGTTCTCCTTTCCGTGTGCCGATCGCAAGGTTGGCTGCGGCACAGGCGGCTATCTTGAATTGATGCCATAGGAATTTGGGTACTCGCAGGCGAAAGTATGGAAGAATGGCTTAAAA
>CAJUJU010000068.1 GCA_910586835.1 uncultured Acetatifactor sp. | reverse complement strand
AGGAAAGGGAGATGGCTTGTAAGATAGATTCAGTGTTCGGTTTTGAAGGTACAAATTTCATTATTGACCTGGAGTTGATGAAAGAGTAGAGTATCTACTCTTTTTTTGTTGAATGAGAAGTTCATATATTTATGTCTGAAAAGTAAACTTGTCGTTTTGAGGTGGAGGATGATTTGATTTGAGCGTGACGATCTTGCTGGTGGAGGACAATGAGTCGATTATTATGGGGCTGGAGTATCTGCTGATCCAGGAGGGCTATCAGCCTTGTACGGCCAGAACATTGAGGGAGGCGGAGGAACTGATTCGGGAACATACGCCTGATTTGGTACTTCTGGATGTGTCCCTGCCGGATGGGAATGGCTTTACTTTTTGCAGGGAGATCAGAAAGAACGATAATTGTCCGGTTATTTTTCTCACTGCCAGTGAGGAGGAGGCAGACGTGGTACGGGGATTTGACCTTGGCGCGGAGGATTATATCATCAAACCTTTTCGCAACAGGGAACTGATATCCAGGATTAAAAGAGTACTGTTGAGGAGCGGAAAGGGAAATATTCTCTTAAAATGTGGGGATATTGTGCTGAATCTGGAGACGGGTAAAGTTTGCAGGGCGGGAAGAGAACTGAATCTGACAAAGCTGGAGTACAGAATATTGTCACTTATGATGACGTATCCGGGAAAGCTTTTTGCCCGAGAGGAGATTTTAGCGGGAATATGGGATTTGTCCGGCAATTTTGTAAATGATAATACGCTGAGTGTGACCATGAAGCGTATTCGGGAGAAGCTGGATGATGCAGAGGGAGAGATCATAAGAACGGTGCGGGGAATCGGATATCGGTTGGAGGCGTAGGAAGATGTGACGCCAAGACAGCGAAGCAACAGGAATTGTGCTGTTGGAAATACTGGGATAGGGAAAACAGAACAGGAGGAAAAAGAGTGGCTGACAGGAAAGGACACCCGGAGACAGGCGAGGGAGGCGGCTTCTGGAACAGAGAGTTCAGAGGACTGCTGGTGCTGACAGGGCTTCTTATGCTTTTGGGGATGGGAGGAGTCTGGCTGCTTGTGGGGAATTATTGTGCCCTTCGGGACAGGGAGCAGCTGAGGGCAGTGGCAGCTCTGTTGAACAGTGTCCTGGAGAAGTATCCGGAGACCTCGGAGGAAGAGCTGGTTGCGATTTTGAATGGAAAGGCAGAGAGTGACAGAGGGGAACGGCTGCTTGGGCAGTATGGGATGTTTCTGAACAGGGAAGGGATTGACATTTCAGGCGCAGATCAAATCCTGCGGCGGCTGCAGGCAGGACTGTTTCTCTGGGGCGCTGCGTTTTTTTGTGTATTGATACTGGTTTTGGTATTTTATTTCAGGCGCAGGCAGCGTGAGATTGAGGAACTATGCGGTTATGTGCGGCAGGTCAGCAGAGGAAATTATAATATTGATGTAACGGGTAATCGAGATACGGAGCTGAGCAGTCTGAAAAATGAGCTCTATAAGGTGACTGTGCTCCTGAAGGAACAGGCAGCCGGGGCGGTGAAAAGCAGGAGAGCGCTGGCGGATGCCATGGCAGATATTTCGCATCAGCTGAAAACGCCTCTTACCTCCGTGAGAGTTCTGACAGATAATCTTTTGGAAAATGAAGGGATGGAGCCCGATGTAAGAAGCCGTTTCCTGCATGAGATCAGCGGACAGTTATCCGGTGTTACCTGGCTGATCAATGCGTTGTTAAGAATTTCCAGGCTGGATGCCGGTGTTGTGCAGATGGAAGTCAGGAGCCTGGCGTTGAGGGCACTGCTGGAGGAGGTATGTTCCAGACTGGAGTTTTTGTCAGAATTAAGGCAGGTGACACTCAGGCTGAAAATGGAAGAGAACATCCGGATTTTCGGGGATGACGGCTGGCTGAAGGAGGCGTTTCTGAACCTGGTAAAAAATGCGTTGGAACACAGCTACTCCGGGGGAGAGGTTGAGATTATGGCGGAGGAAAACCAGGTGTATACACAGGTGTCAATTCGGGATTACGGGGAAGGCGTTGATGTGGAGGAGCAACGGCATTTGTTTGAGCGATTTTATCGGGGAAAGACTGCCGGAAAGAACAGCGTGGGGATTGGACTGGCTCTTTCCAAAGAGATTATCGGGAGACAGGGCGGTTATATCTCCATGGAGTCCGTGCGGGGTAAGGGAACGGTTTTTTTTGTAAAATTTCTGAAATGTCACTGAAATGTCATTTCCGCCGCCTATACTGTCAGAAAAGGGAATCAAAGCCTGTGATGGCAGGCTTTGGTTCCTGGCAGACAGGGGAAGGGAGTGTACAATGCCATGGATATTTTGAGAACAGAGCGCTTATGTAAAACTTATGGGCAGGGTGAAAACAGGATCCACGCGGTTGACGATGTCAGCCTTTCGGTTGCCCGAGGAGAATTTGTGGTGGTGGTCGGAAGCTCGGGCAGCGGCAAATCTACGCTGCTTCACATACTCGGAGGGGTGGATCGCCCCGATTCGGGCAGGGTAATTATTGAGGAAGAGGACATTTATCGGCTGAAGAACGATCAGCTGGCAGTATTTCGGAGGAGACAGGTGGGATTGATCTACCAGTTTTATAACCTGATTCCCATGCTGGATGTGGAGGAAAATATGACGCTTCCCTGCGAGCTTGACAAGAGGAAGGTAGACAGGGAGAGGGTGGAGGAACTGGCAGAGACCCTTGGGCTGAGCAGACATATGCATCATTTGCCCAATCAGCTCTCCGGCGGACAGCAGCAGCGCGTAGCCATCGGAAGGGCGTTGATCACCAGACCGGCCATTTTGCTGGCAGATGAGCCCACAGGGAATCTGGATACGCGTGCCGGTAATGAGATCATGGAGCTTTTGAAGCTGTCAAATCGAAAATATAAACAGACAATCATCATGATTACGCATAACCTGGAGCTGGCAAAGCAGGCAGACCGGGTTCTGAAGATGGAGGACGGCCGGATAAGGGATGGTCGGGACGGGGAGGTATTGGCATGAATGTACTGAAAAAATGCTGTTATCGGTCCCTGAAGGAAAACCGCAAGCGGACGGCGGTGACGATGGTTGGAGTCATTTTGGCCACGGCACTGATCACGGCGGTAGCCTGTATGGCGGAGAGCTTTCGTGTCAGTATGATTGCCTATGAGAAAGAGGAGAAAGGAGATTTTCATTTTCTTTTTTCCGGAGTGCCGTCGGAAAAGCTGAAATTTTTTGAGAACAACAGGAATGTGGAGCGGATCGGGCTTGCGGAGGAGTTGGGCTATGCTGTTCTGGAGGACAGCAGAAATGAGGATAAGCCTTATCTCTATATTCGCGGAATAGATGAAAACGGGAGCAAGGCCATGGCGCTGCATCTGACGGAGGGACGCATGCCTCAAAACGGCGGGGAGCTGGTTATCGGCAGGCATATCCGCAGCAACGGCGGCGTGGATCTGAAGGTGGGAGATGTGCTGGAGCTTCAGGTCGGGAGCCGGATGTGGGAGGGATATTCTCTCAATCAGGGCAATCCTTATCACGCCGGGGAAGAAATGTTTGAACCTGCCTTTGAGAAAACGTATACGGTGGTGGGAATCGTAGAGCGGCCCGGCTTGCTGACGGAGGAATACTCGGCGCCCGGCTATTCCGTTTTTACTTGTCTGGAGAATGTGGAGAGCGCAGGACTGGAAGTTTATGTTTCTTATACCAGAAGGGCATTGAAGGACTACGACAGAGTGACGGCAGGGCTTCTCGGATTGCCTGAGGACGGATATCGGGAGGCGGTACAGAGGGGAGAATCTTCGGTTGCCCGGGATGTACAGGAAAACAGAGAAGTGCTGCGCTGGGAACTGATGCGTTTTTCCGACACCAATATGAATATGATTTATGGCATGACAGCGGTTGCCATCCTGATTATTGTAATTTCGGCGGTCTTCTGCATTCGCAACAGCTTTGTCATTTCTCTGACGGAAAAGCTGAAGCTATATGGACGATTGGCTTCGGTGGGAACCACCTCAAGGCAGCTGAAAAAAATCGTTTACTATGAGGCCGGTTTTCTGGCGGTGACAGGTATTCCCATTGGAATACTGAGCGGAATTCTGGCGGTGGTGGTCGTGGTTCAGGTGGCTGGAGGACTGTTGAAGGAGGGGGTTGGTTTTGCTCTGGTTCCTGACCTGTCTGTTCCGTCGATCATCTTTGCCGTGCTGATTGCCCTGTTAACGGTGTATCTGTCGGCACATGGCTCCGCCGGAAAGGCAGGCAGGATATCACCCATGACGGCAATCCGTGCAAACAACACAATAAAGGTCAGCAGCAGGGAGCTTCGCTGTCCTGCGCTCATCCGGAAGCTGTTCGGGACAGGCGGAAAACTTGCGTATCGAAATCTGCAGCGGGCCAGGGTGAAGTATCGAACCACGGTGGTCTCTCTTGCGGTCAGTATTGCGGTTTTTATCGGAGTATACAGCTTTATGGAGCTTGCGTTTTGTGCCACGGGAGTCTATTTTGAGTCTTCTGAATATCAGCTTCTGGCATACACATATGATGAGGACGGTTATGAGAAAGCGCTTCAGATTGCCGCGTTGGAGGGAGTGGAACAGGCGGAAATCAGGAGGATAAAATATTTTGCGGCGGGCATGGGTCAGGAGGTTCCTTACACGCAGGAATTCAGAGAGTTTCAGGAACAGGACGAAGGAGAATATGCGGCTTTTCTGGTGATGAGTCTGGGGGAAGAAGGGTATAAGCGCTACTGTGCAAAGGTGGGAGCAGATGTGGAAAAAGCCAGGGACTGTGCTGTTGTGCTGGCGCCCTTTGTGACGGACGGATATGTTGACGGTAAGAGATACCATTATGAGGGAGAGGTGGCCAGATATAAGCCGGGAGATATCATTGGTTTTGAGGACAGGGAGACGGGGAAGCAGTTCCGGATTCCGGTACTGCTTCAGACAGATCAGAAGCCAATGTGTATGGGCGGAAGCGTGTACAACTGTGTTGTGTTGATTGTCAGCGACAGCTTTTGGGAATCCTGCTGTGCGGGCAGCGGGACACGGGATACGGGTGTATTTATCCGCTGTGGAGATGCAGATACCCTGGAGGAGACCATTCGCAGAGAGATTAACCTGATAGACTTCCAAATATATAATTATGAAGCGTCGTATCGTTCCAGCAGGAGTCTGTATCTGGTAGTGGCACTTTTCCTCTATGGATTTATCATTGTGGTTTCTTTGATCGGTGTCACCAATGTATTTAATACCATTACCACAAATATGGAACTGCGTGCTCCGGAGTTTGCGGTGTGCAGGTCTGTGGGAATGACGGGAAAGGAGTTCCGGCGGATGATCTGGCTGGAAGGACTGTTTTACGGAGGAAAATCGTTGCTTTTTGGAATCCCCATGGGAATACTGATCTCACTGGCATTTCATTATACTATGGGATTTGGCCTGGAGGCGAGGTATCTTTTCCCGTTGGGAGGCATTCTGATTGCGGCTGCCGCGGTTTTTGGGCTGTTGTTCTGTATCATGCGTTATTCCATGGGGAAGATCAACAGGCGGAATATCATAGCTACCATTCAAAATGAGAATATTTAGAAGAGGAATTCCTGCAGGGGAAAAAATTCGCACAAAATTTTCAGATAACAGTTTCATTTTCCGGTTAAGTATGGTAAAATGACAGTATTCAGGGCAAGAGACGGCCGGATGGCAATCTTGACAAAAGCAACGAGGTGGAAAGATGGATACAAAAATTTTATTGGAAAGCGGAACTAATGAACTGGAGATTCTGGAATTCACGTTGGGCAGCAACACATATGGCATCAATGTGGCTAAGATCAGAGAGATTATTCCTTATCAGTCAGTGACGCCTGTTCCCAATTCCCATCCCAGCATTGAGGGCATTTTTATGCCGCGTGATATCATGATCACCGCCATTGATTTAAAAAATTGTCTCGGAAAGGGTACTTCCGATTCCTCCGGATTGTTTATCCTGACCAACTTCAACAAGCTGGATCTTGCTTTCCATGTTGACAGTGTGCTGGGGATTCATAAGGTGTCCTGGCGGGATATCATCAAGCCGGATGCAACCATTTCCACGACGGACGAGAGCGTTTCTACCGGAATTATCAAGAGAGACGGTAAGCTGATTATTATTCTTGATTTTGAGAAGATCGTGTCTGACATCAACCCGGAGACCGGTCTGAAAATCTCTGAGATCAATGAGCTGGGAGAGAGGAAGAGAAGCAATGTGCCTATTCTGATTGCAGAGGATTCCGCTCTGCTGAATAAGCTGATTGTGGATTCTCTGAAAAGAGCGGGGTATGATAATCTGATTCACACGGAGAACGGGCAGAAGGCGTATGACGTAATCTGCCAGTGTAAGGCGGACGGCACATTGAGCGAGCATGTGAGATTGATTATCACTGACATTGAGATGCCGGAGATGGACGGCCACAGACTGACAAAGCTTGTGAAGTCGAATGAGGTGACAGCAAATATTCCCATTGTTATTTTCTCATCGCTGGTAAATGAAGAGATGAAAAAGAAGGGTGAGTCCCTGGGGGCTGACGCACAGCTGTCAAAGCCGGAGATCGGCAACCTGGTGAAAATAGTTGATCAGCTTGTAGATGAGTATCATCTGGATAAATAGAGATTTCAGGGAAGAGCTGGGAGATGTCCCGGCTCTTTTTGCGTGAATATGCAGGGGCGGAGCTCCCGGATTCCAGGGTCGTGCCTGTGGGAGGAAGCGGCGGGCAGGAGGAAAGCGAAGGTTTTCGGGGCGATTATTTGGTGGAGCGAATAGAGATGTGTATCAGGTCTGTTTCGTTATGGCGGGGAGGAAGAAAATGGAGACGAGAGACATAATAGCCGCAATCAGGGAAGCGGATCTTGTTCTTGTAGGGCTGGGAGAAGAGTTTGACGGTGGCAGGGAACTGAAGACGTGTCCGGAATATCTGCGGGGACTGGAGCTTATGCGGGAAGCGGGAATCGGTTGGCTGGAGCCCGCCTGGGCGGAGTACTGTCTTGCAAAAAGTGGATGGAGTATTGAGGCTGCGCTGGAGAAACTGGCGGTTTTACTGGAGGATAAAAATTATTTTATTGTATCTACAGCAATGAACCGCAGGATAGAATTGAAACAATGGAAGCAGAATCGTATGGTTATGCCCTGTGGTTCCAATCGGAAAAAACAGTGTAGCGGCGGCTGCGGACAAACAACAATCAATCTGGAGGAGCGGGATGACAAGCTTCTTCTGGAAATGTTTGACGGGCTGACGCGGGGAAAGCTTACCGGATACCAGGTGCCTGTGCTGGGAGTATGTCCGGCGTGCGGAGCACACATGGCTCTGAATACGGTACATACAGATGATTATGACGAGAAGGGGTATCTGGAACAGTGGCAGCTGTATACAAAATGGCTGCAGGGTACGTTGAACAAAAACCTGACGGTTGTTGAACTGGGAGTCGGTATGCGTTATCCTACCGTGATTCGCTGGCCCTTTGAAAAGGTAGTCTTCTTCAATAAGAAGGCAAGGCTTGTGCGTGTCAATGAATCTCTGTATCAGCTGACGGAGGAATTGAGTGGAAAAGGATGCGGAATTCCCCGGAATGGAGTTGAATGGTTGGAGAACCTGTGTTAAACTAGGGTGATGGAAATAGATTGAGAGGAAAGTTGAGGAGACAGTTATGCCTTCACAAGAGGATTATCTGGATAGCCTGTTAAAAGATATGGCAAAGGACGGAGAGACGGGAGAAACGGAATTTTCCGGGGATCTTGAGGATCTGGATCTGGAGAGCCTGGATCTCGGGGAAGCGGATCTGGGAGAGGGTTTGATGGAAGCAGAGGAGTCAGAGCTGCCGGAGGATCTTGGAGACCTGGATCTGGAGAGCCTGGATCTCGGAGAAGCGGATCTGGGAGAGGATTTGACAGGAACAGGAGAGTCGGAGCTGCCGGAAGATTTATCAGAAAGTTCCGGAAAATTGGCTGATATTCAGGCGGATTCTGCTGTAGACGGGGACTGGGATGAGACGGATGTGTCGGATATTCTGGGGGAACTGGACGGGGAAGAGGAAATCGGTGATATGTCCGGTTCCCTGAACCTTGACTCGGTCAGTGAGATGACCGAAGAAGAGATTGAAAAGTTGCTGGTTTCCAATGATGAATCCGTTTCGGAGGATTTTTTGCAGAGTTCGGACGAAGATCTGTCGGATGAAGATGTGCTGAAAATGCTTGAGGAGAGCGACGACAGTGAACTCCAGGAGATACAGGAACTTTTGACCAAGTCCGACAGAAACGAGGCGGTGGACGATCTGTTTGTGGAAGCATCGCAGGATGTGCCCGGGGAAGAAACAGAGGTCGTTGGTCTTGCGGAAAACGACCGCAAAGACACTGCAGAGAATAAAAAGATGTCGGCCCGGGAGAAAAAGGAGCTTGCACGCGCAAAGCGTCAGGAGAAAAAAGAGCAGGCTGCCGCAAGAAAGGCGGAAAAGAAGGCTGCAAAGGAAGCGGCAAAAGCGGCTCGAAAGAAGGGCGCAATACCGGAGCAGAGTCCTGAAAATCAGGTGAGGGCAGAGGAACCGGAGCTTTCAGAGGATTTTGAAGCGGAGCCGGATATGGCCGTACTGGATTCGATTATTTCTGAAGCCGGCGGTGAGAAAATGTCGCAGGCCGGAGAGGAGGATTTACTGTTTGACGGCGGGGAGAAGGATCCTGTTCTTGCGGAGTTGGAGGATATTATTGACAATGCCGTAGGGCCGGAGCCCGAAGCGGAGGAATCTGCCGAAGAGGCTCCGGAAGGCGAGGATGATCTTGGGCTTGGCCTCGACGGTCTGTTCGGTGATGGCGATGTGGATGCCGCGCTTCTGGAGGGAGAAGGAGCGTCCGATTTTCCGGACTTCCTGGAGGTGGATTCGGCGGAGGCCGACGCGTTTATCCCGGAGAGGAACAAGAGTGCCGGACAGGAGGAAAAAGGAAAGAAGCCTCTGCTTTCAAAGCTTATGGATTTCCTGTCGGAGGAGGACCCGGAAGAGGAAAACGAGGATATCAGACTTTCGCAGGAGAACGAGGGTATTCTGAAGGACCTTGACAAGGAAAAGGGCGGAAAGGGTTCCGGAGGAAAGAAGGGAAAGGCAAAGAAGGAACCGAAGCCCAAAAAAGAGAAGCCGAAGAAAGAACCGAAACCCAAGAAAGAAAAACCGAAGAAGGAAAAGCCGCCGAAGGAGAGCACAGGTACACCCGGGAAAAAGATTTCCTTTAAACGGGTGCTGCCGATCCTTCTGATCGGTGTTTCGCTGGGGGTTCTTCTGTTTGTGTTTGTCAATGCGGCAGCGGAGTACACAGATAAGAAGACGGCGCGTACCGCCTATTATGAGGGGGATTACCGGACCTGTTATACCAATCTGTTCGGGAAGGATCTGACCGAGTCGGAGAGTATTATGTTCGGTAAGTCCGAAAGCATTCTGTATATCAGGCTGTGGATGCGGGAATATGAGATGTTCGTGGAGGAAGGATCGGAGGTTAAGGCGCTTGACAGTCTGATTCAGACGGTGAACAGTTATCCTGAGCTGTATGAGTACGCGGAGAGGTTTAATGCCGGCCCTGATGTGGCTGCGGACTATGCAACCATATTGAATATTCTGGAGAGCAAATATGGGCTGACAGAGAGTCAGGCCAGGGAGATTGCCGCAGAACGCAGTGATGTTCAGTATACGAGGATTGTCACCGCCATTGCCGGAGGAAAGACCTATGACAATTGGGATGCGCCCGAGAAGCCTGTGACGCCGGAGAATACGGATGCGGACGACGGTATGAGTGATCCGTTGCCGGAGGAGGAAGAGCTGGGGCAGGATACCTTTATAGATAATCAGTGAGACGGAAGGACGAAAGCAATGATAGCCATCATCGACTATGACGCGGGAAATATCGGCAGTGTGGAGAAAGCGCTTGATTTTTTGGGTGAGAAGACCATCGTTACCGAAGACCCCGTGAGGATTTTGAATGCGGACGGAGTGATCCTGCCGGGTGTGGGAGCATTTGGAGGCGCTATGGCCAGACTTCGCGCCCGTGGGCTGGAAGAGGTGATCCGGAAGTGTGTGGACAGGGAGATCCCTTTTCTGGGAATCTGTCTGGGGCAGCAGCTTTTGTTTGAGAGCAGTGAGGAGAGCCCGGGGGTGAAGGGACTTCATATTCTGGACGGAAGGGTAATGCGGATTCCGGCGCAGGAAGGGTTGAAGGTTCCGCACATGGGCTGGAACGATCTGCAGTTTCCTCGGCAGGGAAGGCTGTTCGAGGGGCTGTCGGATCATACATCTGTTTATTTTGTGCATTCCTATTATCTTCGTGCCGGGGAAGACCAGGTGGTCACAGCGCGCACGGAATATGGTTTGATGATCGATGCTTCCGTAGAAAAAGGAAATGTGTTTGGCTGTCAGTTTCATCCGGAGAAAAGTGCTGACGCGGGCCTGCAGATACTGCGCAATTTTATCAGGGTGACAAAGGGGTAGGAGCATGCACAAAAAAAGAGTGATCCCCTGTCTGGACGTGAAGGACGGGAGAGTGGTGAAGGGAGTCCGGTTTCTGAACCTGAAAGATGCGGGTGATCCTGCGGAGATTGCTGCCGTATACAGCAGGGAAGGTGCGGATGAACTGGTTTTTTTGGATATCAATGCATCTGCGGACAACAGAGCCACACAGCTGGAGTGGGTGCGGCAGGTGGCGGCCCGGGTGTTTATTCCTTTTACCGTGGGCGGCGGTGTGCGCACGGTGGAAGACTTCAGAGTGATTTTGCGGGAAGGGGCGGATAAAATAGCGGTCAATTCCGCAGCGATTATGAATCCTCAACTGGTATCTGATGGAGCCGACCGATTCGGCAGTCAGTGTGTGGTGGTGGCCATTGACGCGAAGAAAAGGGCGGATGAGAGCGGCTGGAATATTTATAAAAACGGCGGGCGTGTGGATATGGGCATCGACGCCGTAGAGTGGGCAGTGAAGGCGGAAAAGCTGGGGGCGGGAGAGATCCTGTTGACCAGTATGGACGCGGACGGAACCAGGGCCGGATACGATCTGGAGCTGACAAGAGCAGTGTCTGAGGCGGTCAGTATCCCCGTTATTGCTTCAGGAGGAGCCGGAAGGCCGGAACATTTTTATGATGCGCTGACGAAGGCCGGTGCGGAAGCCGTGCTGGCATCATCACTATTTCATTTTAAAGAGCTGGAAATCAGGCAGGTGAAGGAATATCTGCAGGGCAAAGGGGTCAGCGTGCGGCTTTGATTTTCCGGAAAGGATGTGGCTTATATGGCAATGATTGATAATGACTGGTTGACGGAACTGGGACAGGAGTTTGCAAAACCTTATTACAAGGAACTGTATCAGTTTGTTCTGGACGAGTACAACACGACGCAGGTGTTTCCTCCGGCAGACGATATCTTTAACGCGTTTCATCTGACTCCGCTGAGTCAGGTGAAGGTGGTAATCATCGGCCAGGATCCCTATCACAATGTGGGACAGGCCCATGGCCTATGCTTTTCCGTAAAGCCGGAGGTGGATATTCCGCCGTCTCTGGTAAATATCTACAAGGAGCTGCACGAAGATCTGGGCTGTTCTATTCCGGATAACGGATACTTGGTAAAATGGGCCAGTCAGGGAGTGCTGATGCTCAACACGGTGCTGACGGTTCGCGCACATATGGCGAATTCCCACAAAGGGAGGGGATGGGAGAAGTTTACGGATGCGGCGATCCGGGCGCTGAACAAGCAGGATCGTCCCATTGTGTTTATTCTATGGGGCAAGCCTGCCCAGTCAAAGGCCAAGATGCTGGATAATCCGAACCATCTGATCCTGAAGGCAGCGCATCCCAGTCCCCTTTCGGCGTACAATGGCTTTTTCGGAAGCAGGCCTTTCAGCCAGACGAATCGTTTTCTGGAGGAGCATGGAGAAACGCCCATTGACTGGCAGATTGAAAATGTTCGATGACTGCTGCCGCAGGCAGAAAATTCAGTTGTCTAAATAAAAACAGAAAATGCCGTCAAGGATAAGCTTTGTATTTTGCATCCTTGACGGTATTTTCTGTTTTTGTGGATAACACCCAACGGGCAGGTTTTTATTTTTTGGTTGACAAATTTCGGGACAGTATTTATAGTATTCCTGTAAGATACTACTATTGGAGGCGATATGGAGGAGGCGGAATTTACAGAAAAATTATTGTTGTTCGGACTGGGAAGGCAGGAGGCGCTGCTTTACAGGTGCCTGTTGCAGAACGGTGAACTCACCGGGTACGAGGCAGCCAAACTGACGGGGATTTCCCGCTCCAATGTATACAACGGGCTGGCTTCCCTGACAGAACATGGGGCGGCCTATGTGCTGGAGGGAATGCCCAAGCGGTACACCGCTGTCGGGCTGGAGGAATTTTGTGATAACCGGATTCGGTATCTGAGGGAAGTGGGGAAGCAGCTTGTGAAAAACTGCCCCGGTCCTGCGGCGGAGTCGGAGGGATATATTACCGTAGAGGGGTATCAGCATATCTGTGATAAGATTCATCACATGCTGTTGGGCGCCAGGGAACGGATTTATTTTTCCGCCAGCGGCGGCTTTCTGGCAAGATGGCGGGAGGAGATCGGTGAGCAGGTGCGACTGGACAGAAAGGTGGTGCTGCTCTCCGGAGATGCCGATGCTGTCTTTGCCGGGGAGAAGGAGCTGCGGGAAGGGATTATTTTCTATGAGATTCCTTCCGGAATGAACGAAGGGAGAGAGAGTCAGGTGCGTCTGATCATTGACTCTGCCTATGTGCTGACGGGCGAGGTGGAGGGCGGCAGCAGGGACACTTGTCTCTACAGCGCCCAGAAGAATTTTGTGGCAGTCTTTAAGGACGCCATGCGCAATGAGATAGAGCTGGTCAGGATTCGGGAAGGGAAGCCATAACGGGAAGGCAAGAAGACAAGAAAGCAGGAAGGCAAGAAAACAGAAGGCAAGAAAACAGGAAGGTAGAAAGCAGTAAGGCAAGAAAACAGGAAGGTAGAAAGCGGTAAGGCAAGAAAATAGGAAGACAAGAAAGCAGGGAGGATCATTATGGAAGAAAAAGGAATCATCAGAATTGCGGTCATGGGTTATGGTAACCTGGGGAAGGGAATCGAATGTGCGGTGAGACAGAACGACGATATGGAACTTGTGGGCGTTTTCACCAGAAGAAACCCGGAGGAGGTAAAGACGCTGTGGGGGACGCCGGTGTATCCCGCACAGGCCGTATGGGACAAAAAGGAAGACATTGACGTGCTGATACTTTGCGGAGGTTCCGCATCGGATCTGCCGCAGCAAACGCCGGAATATGCAAGGGATTTCAATGTGGTTGACAGCTTTGACACGCATGCCAGGATTCCGGAGCACTTTGCAAATGTGGAACGGGCTGCGGCGGCAGGCGGAAAGGTAGCGATTATCTCCGCCGGATGGGATCCTGGCCTGTTTTCCTTGAACAGGCTCTATGCAGGTGCCATCCTGCGGGAAGGCAGCGACTATACTTTCTGGGGCAGAGGCGTCAGCCAGGGACATTCCGACGCGATCCGCAGGATTCCGGGGGTGAGGGATGCCAGACAGTATACTGTTCCCATCGAGGCGGCTCTGGAGGCCGTGCGCAGGGGGGAGGAGCCGGTGCTGACTGCCGGACAGAAGCATACCAGGGAGTGTTTTGTAGTGGCGGAGGAGGGAGCGGACAGGACGCGGATTGAAAGAGAGATAAAATCCATGCCCAACTATTTTGCCGATTACGAAACCACGGTTCATTTCATTACGGAGGAGGAGCTTCAGCGGAACCATGGGGGGATTCCCCACGGCGGTTTTGTACTGCGGACGGGCAAGACCGGAAAAGAAGGTGAGCACAGTCACAGGATTGAGTACAGTCTGAAGCTGGATTCTAATCCGGAGTTTACGGCATGTGTGCTGACAGCCTGTGCAAGGGCGGCGTACCGCATGAACAAAGAGGGAATGAAGGGCTGCAAGACCATGTTTGACGTGGCTCCTGCGTACTTAAGCCCCATGACGGCGGAGGAACTGAGGAACACGCTGCTGTGAGTGGGAAAGCCCACGCGCGGCGTCGGGGGAATATGCGGAAGAACATCCGCCGGAACCATGATTCCGTGATGGAATGGCCGCCTGAGTGGTTTTCAGGTCTATGAAACGGAAATTATGAAAAAGAGGAGTACGGAATGGGAAAAAAGGCATTTGTGACAAAGGAGCTGGTGGAGGAGATTGCAAGGAAATATCCCACCCCCTTTCATATTTACGACGAGAGAGGCATCCGGGAAAATGCCCGTGCATTGAAGGAGGCGTTTTCCTGGAACCCGGGATTTAAGGAGTATTTTGCGGTAAAGGCTACGCCGAACCCGTTCCTGATGGAGATTCTGCGGGATTACGGATGCGGCAGCGACTGTTCCTCCCTGACGGAGCTGATGCTCAGCCATGCCATGGGAATGGAGGGGGAGGACATTATGTTTTCCTCCAATGATACGCCTGCGGAAGAGTTTGCCTATGCGGCACAGATCGGGGCAATCATCAATCTGGATGACATTACCCACATCGGATTCCTGGAGAAGATATTGGGAAAACTGCCGAAGACGCTGAGCTGTCGGTTCAATCCCGGAGGTTACTTCTCTCTGGGGACGGAAATTATGGACAACCCCGGGGATGCCAAGTACGGCTTCACCGAGGCTCAGATGTTTGAGGGCTACAGGCTGTTAAAGGAAAAGGGCGTGGAGCATTTCGGCATCCATTCCTTCCTGGCCAGCAACACCGTCACCAACGAGTATTATCCCGTGCTTGCAAGACAGCTGTTCGAGCTGGCGGTGCGGCTGAAGGAGGAAACGGGGGCGCATATAGCCTTTATCAATCTCTCCGGTGGAATCGGAACTCCTTACAGGCCGGATCAGGAGCCAAACGACATTCGGGTGATCGGTGAGAGCGTGCGGAAGGTTTATGAGGAGGTGTTGGTGCCGGCAGGCATGGGCGACGTGGCTATCTATACGGAGCTGGGGCGGTTTATGATGGCGCCCTACGGGCATCTGGTGACGAAGGTGATTCATGAAAAGCACACCTATAAGGAGTATCTTGGTGTGGATGCCTGTGCGGTGAATCTGATGCGTCCTGCCATGTACGGAGCCTACCATCATATTACGGTTCTGGGAAAGGAAGAGAAGCCCTTGGACCGGAAATATGATGTGACGGGCTCTCTATGTGAAAATAACGATAAGTTCGCCATTGACAGAATGCTGCCGGAGGTGGAGATCGGAGATTATCTTGTCATTCACGATACCGGCGCCCACGGCTTTTCCATGGGCTACAACTACAACGGCAAGCTGAAGTCGGCGGAGCTTCTGCTGCGTGAGGACGGCAGCGTACAGTTGATTCGCCGGGCGGAGACGGCCCGGGACTATTTTGCCACCTTCGACTGTTTTGAGATCTTTGACCGGCTGTTTCCGGGGGAGGTGTGAGATGAGGTATCCGAAATATTTGCAGGAGGGAGGAACCATCGGGTTTCCGGCGCCGTCCTTTGGCTGTGCCACGGAGCCTTACAGAACGGCCTTCGGGGCGGCCTTGAAGAAGTGGGAGGGCATGGGTTACCGGACACTTCCCGGGCCCAACTGTTATGCGGATCAGGGAGTTGGGATCAGTAATACGCCGGAAAAATGCGGAGCGGAGCTGATGGAGCTGTTTGCCTCACGGGCAGATTGTCTGATTTCCTGCGGGGGCGGAGAGCTGATGTGCGAGGTGCTGCCCTTTGTGGACTTTGAGAAGCTGGCCGGGCTGGAGGCCAAATGGTTTATGGGCTATTCCGACAATACGAATCTGACCTATACCCTTGCGGTGCTGACAGACACGGCTTCCGTGTACGGTCCCTGTGCATCCTCCTTCGGCATGGAACCCTGGCATGTGTCGCTGGAGGATGCCATGGGGATTTTGACGGGAGAGAGAAAGTCTGTGGCAGGCTACGGAGGATGGGAGAAGGAACAGCTTAAGGATGAGGAGCATCCTCTGGAGCCTTACAATGTGACGGAGCCGTTGCGGCTGAAGCGCTTTCTGGGGCGGAGGGAGGTTCCGGAAAGCGAAGGACTGCAGTTCACCGGACGGCTTCTGGGCGGCTGCATGGACTGTCTGGTAAATTTGCTGGGAACCCGGTTTGACCGAACGGCTGCGTTTGCGGACAAATACAGGGAGGATGGGATTCTGTGGTTTCTGGAGGCCTGCGATCTGAATGTGTTCGGGATCCGCCGTGCCATGTGGCAGATGGAGCAGGCCGGCTGGTTTGAACATGCCTCCGGTTTTCTCGTGGGCAGACCTGCAAACGGGGAACCTGTGATGAACCTGGATGCTTTTGACGCGGTACTGGAGGTGGCCGGGCGGAAGGGCGTACCGGTGGTCATGGATGCGGATCTGGGGCACAGGCCGCCCATGATGCCGCTGGCGGTGGGAAGCGTGGCGCAGGTCTCGGTAAAAGGAAACGAGATGAGGGTTGACATGGAGTTCCGATAAAGGCTATAATGAAAGAAAAAGAAAGGTAGGAATCATTATGGCATTTTTTGACGATTTGGGCAAGAAACTTTCTCAAGCCGGTCAGTCTGCTGTTCAGAAAACAAAAGAGGTGGCAGACATTGCCAGGCTCAATTCCGCCATTTACGACGAGGAAAAAAGAATTGACAGCAACTATCTTGAGATTGGAAAGCTTTATGTGGCACTTCATGACGCGGAGCATGAGGCAGATTTCGGAAGGCTGGTATCCGCTATTCATGAGTCGGAGAACAAGATCAGAGACTATAAGCATCAGATCAAGGATATCAAGGGCGTGAGCGTCTGTGAAAAGTGCGGTGCAGAGGTGGCTGTAAATTCGGCTTTCTGCAGTGCCTGCGGCGCACCCATGCCTGTGGTGAAGCCGGTTTCCGAGACTGCTGAGGAAGCAGAGGAGGCGCCTGCGCAGACAGCGGAGGATGAGCCCCAGCAGGAGCCTTAAGGGCAACTTGCACGGGATTCCCCGGAGTTTTGTGCGATGTGAGTGGTTGTGAAACAAATCTCGCAGGAAGAAGCGTTTCTTTTGTGAGGAAAGGGAGATAAAAGTTTATGCAGAAGACAAAGTTGGGAGTTTCGGTCGGAGTGCTGGGAGCCGCAATGTATTTTCTGGGATTTTTCAGCGGAATGACGGCAGCCGTGATTCTGGGCGGTTATATCCTTCTGATGGAGGAAAATGCCTGGTTGAAGAAGACGGCGATAAAGGCTGTTGCGGTGTGGGTTCTGTTTGCGTTCTTCAGCGCAGTGCTGGGATTGCTCCCGGATGCCATTGGCTTTATCGGCAGCATTTTGAATATTTTCGGGGGCAATTTTTATATTGATATTGTCTCCAATATCATATACATGCTGAAAGACGGTCTGGATCTGGTGAGAACGTTGCTGTTCCTTCTGCTGGGATTGAAGGCGCTGAATCAGGGAACCGTGAAGGTGCCTGTGATTGATAAGCTGGTTGACAAGTGTATGGAATAGTTTCCTATTTTGTCAAAATTTGCTATTGTAAACCGAAGAGGAATCAGCTATAATAAGTGTAACCTGAAATGCACGATAACTCTTGCTTATTTTTGAACCTACATTTACTTTAAACGGGATTCCTATATTGCCAAGTGGCTGTCAGGCCCTCACTCCTTCGGAGGATCGGAAGGGAAGGCAAAAGCGTGGTTGCGGTCACCCACCTAGCATTGCTAGGAGTCAAAGGGCAAGGGGCGGCATTTTGGGGAAAAGCAGATAATTGCAATACGGAAGAAAAGAGCAGTCCCTGTGGACTGCTCTTTTAAAATCGCAGAAACAGGTCGGAGGATAGGAAATTTGAACAGGGACGATTTTAAGCTGAGCAGGTCTCAGAGGATGCAGCTGAAGGCCTTTGTCTGTCTGCTGGGAGTACTGCTGATTATACTGCTTCTGCTGGGGAAGCTGATCGGGGCTTTTCTGCACCGGGAAGAGCCGGAGGAGCCGGAGTCTTCCACGCCGCCGCATGTTCCGGTGGTGGAAACTTTACATAACGTCTGGATTATGGAGGAGGACGAGGAAGGCATTCTGATCTTTCGGGAGGGGGAGCGGGAGCGTTATCCCTGGGGAGAGATCAACGGAGCGTCCGGAGCGGAAAGCCGGTTCGACGGGGAAGGACAGTCCCATGCGGAAGGGGAGGTCGGCGGAGCAGATGAACCCGGAGCGGAAGAACGGTATGACGGAGGAGATCAGTCAGATGCCGGGAGCCGGTTGGAGGAAGGGCAGCAGGACACCGGTCAGAGATATCGTCCCGGGACGGCAGTGCGGGAACAGGTGGCTGACGTGACTCTGACGGACGGACAGGTCACAGAGATCTGTGTCATGGCGGAGAAGATAAACGGAAAGATTTTGGGTGCGGGAGAGGACTGGATAGAGGTGGAGGGCTATGGAAGGCTTCCGCTGGCTGCGGATTACAGGGGATACCGTCTTTATGACAGTCTGGAGATGTGTACGGCCAGAGATATCCGATTCGGCTACAGCTTTACGGATCTGTGCCTGGAGGACGGAGAGATCTGCGGTGTTTTGCTGGTGAAAGAGGAAGCCATGGAGTATATCCGGGTTCTGGTCAGGTCGGCGGAGAACGGAAGTCTTCATACACAGCCGGTGCTGACGGCAGACACCGGATTTTCCGTGATCTATGGAAGCTATGAAGACCGAAAGACTGAGGTGCATCAGGCGGGGGAGGAAATTCTGTTTGCTGCGGACAGTCCTTATTTTGAGGGAGAACGGGTCTGGGTCGTGCCGGATGTGCTGACAGGAAAGGTGACCCTTAAGAGCGAGGAGCGAAGCCAGGGGACACCCTCTTACCGCGGAACCATGGAGCTACTGCGGACGGAAGGCGGTATTGCGGTGGTCAACCAGGTGCTGCTGGAGGAATATCTTTACAGTGTGGTGCCCAGCGAAATGCCGTCAAAGTATCCGGCGGAGGCGCTGAAGGCCCAGGCAGTCTGTGCCAGAACCTACGCATACGGGCATATGGAGCACGCAGGATTTCCACAGTATGGGGCTCATGTGGACGACAGCACCTCCTATCAGGTTTACAACAATATTCTGGAGCAGGAGAGCACTACAACGGCGGTGAAGGAAACTTACGGACAGCTGCTGTACACGGCGGAGAATACGCTGGCGGGAACCTATTATTATTCCACCTCCTGCGGTGTGGGCAGTGATGCCAACGTGTGGAAGACGGAGGCGGCATCGCGTATCACTTATCTGCACGCAAGGCATCTGAGCAAGACTACAATGGCGCAGGTTCTGGCGGATGGCACCGAGCCGGAAGAGCTGGGAGAAAAGCTTCGGGAGGAAGAGGCCTTTGCGGCATTTATCCGCTCCGAAAATCAGGATGACTTTGAGGTGGAAGAGGGCTGGTATCGTTGGTCATATGAGGTGGAGGAGCTGGATCCCGAGTATATGCTGGAGATTCTGAAGAAGCGTTATGCGGCCAACAGCAGGCTGGTGCTGACACTGAAGGACGGAGAGTATGTCAGCGAGGAGATCGGCGGGCTGGGTGAGATCAGAGAGCTCTGTATCGCGAAGCGGGGAGCAGGCGGTGTTGCCGATGAGCTGATAATTGAAGCGGAGAAGGGAACCTACAAGATCGGAAGAGCACACGTCTGAACT
>CAJUJU010000067.1 GCA_910586835.1 uncultured Acetatifactor sp. | reverse complement strand
ATATCCGGTGATAATAATCCGCGTTCAGGCGGTGATGTGAAAGTGCAAATCAATAGCAATCCACAAAAAGACCCTGCCGCTGTAACCCGGCAGGGTCTTACCTGATGGCGCTTCTGCGCACCGCAGAAAAGGTCATTTCGCTCTGTTTAGAAAATTCTCCTGATTGCAAGAATCTTTCTGTAATCTGCCCTGGAGACAATGATTCCCACTCTCTTGTTGGATGCGTGTACAATCTGTCCGTCTCCGATATACAGTGCCACATGGCCCGAGTAGCAGATCAGGTCTCCCGGCTGTGCATTCTCCAGACCATCCACCGCATAGCCCTGAGAACGATCCGATGTGGAAGAGTGGGGCAGGCTCACTCCAAAATTCGCATAAACACTCATGACAAAACCGGAACAGTCGGCGCCGTTGGTCAGGCTGGTGCCTCCCCACACATAAGGATTTCCCACAAACTGCAATGCGTACTCCGCAACAGCCACTCCCATTTCGCTTCCCTCGCCCACAGTGTAGGTGGCAGGAGGCTGTGATGTCTCTGCCGGAGTATTGTCGGAATTTCCGGCGTTATTGTTATTCTGTGCCGCTCTGGCCGCAGCTGCTTCTCTGGCCTTTCTGCGTTCTTCTTCCTCTTTTGCAAGACGCGCCCGCTCTTCTTCCTTGGACTCCGCCTGCACAAATTCACTGCGCAGGATGACATAATCGGTAGATACCCAGCCGGTACCTTCCTCCACGTCCACCTTCACCCAGCCTTCTGTCTCCTCAACCACCAGAAGTTCTTCCCCTTCCGGCACCATGCCGAGAACGGCAGCCTCCGTGGAAGGCTCCTGACGCACAAACAAAGTCTGGGTATCCACAGTGGCGATTCTGGTTCCCACACGCCTAGCGATCTCCACCGCATCTTCTCCGGTCACACAATACTCTCCCTTGACATAACCCGTAACACTCCCGGAAGTAATCTGATACCAGCCGTTTTCCTCAGAGAGAAATGTACCTACGGAATTATTGTAAAGCTTCCCCAGAATCTCCCCTTCCTCGCTGGGAAGACTTCTCACATTCACACAATTGCTCACCTGCGCGATGACGAGACTCCGGAACAGTTCCTCCTCCGCCTCCTCCGGTGAAACAGTGTCTTCCTCCGATCCGGAATCCTCTGTTCCAATCCACTCAATAATAGACTGTACGGGAATCGCCGTCTTGTCGGAGATTTCCTCCAGGCTGTTTCCTCTTGCCAGCGCAAGTCCTACGCCGCCGCTTGGCAGCACGGAAGCCTCTGCGGTGAGGCCCAGGCCGGAAAAAGTCACTGCAGCAGCCAGAATATATACCGTTTTCCTTATATGCTTGAAATATTTATGTTTCATCTCTTCACTCCTATGTAATATTTTACGCACATTTATTACGAATTTGTTACATCTATTAACAAATATATCACGCTCCTTTCGTTTTGTCAACAGCTGGAAAAAATTGTTGAAACCCATGTTTTACCGCATGTTTGCTGACTTTTTCAGTCACGCACAAAAAAGAACCGCCCAAATTGACGATTCTCTTTTTCATAAATATTTCGTTAATCTTAAGATTCCCTGTCTCCGCCCTGTCAGCGGCTGCAGAAGGCTCCCGCCGCAACCGCGGCATTGGCGCCGTCGGCCACCGCCGTAATAATCTGTCTCACCGGCTTCTTTCTCACGTCTCCCGCCGCATACAGCCCCGGGATATTTGTGGCGCAGTCCTCCCCCGCCAAAACATAACCTGCTTCGTCACATTCCGCCAGCTCCCGCACCAGTTCCGTGCTGGGGCGGATTCCCACGGCCACAAAGATTCCGTCTGCCTGCAGCTCGGAGAGTTCCTCCGTCTTTACATTCCTGACCAGAAGGCTCTCCACACATTCCCCGCCGCGTATTTCCTCCACCGTACAGCTGTACAGGATCTCCACATTTTCCAGCTTCTTCAATTCCTCCTGCAGCACCCGGGCCCCGCGGAACTCATCCCTTCTGTGAATCAGATATACCTTTTTACAGAATCTCGCAAGATAGATGGCATCCTCCAACGCCACATCCCCACCGCCTGCCACTGCCACCGTCTTCCCCCGGAAGAAAGCACCGTCACAGGTAGCGCAGTAGGAAACACCCACTCCCGCCAGCTCCTCCTCCCCGGGCACACCCAGATGGGCATGTACCGCGCCGGTAGCCAGAATCACGGTTTTTGCCTCCAGCTCCCCGTCGTCCGTCCCTATCACCTTGACTCCGTCCCTGACCGTAAGGGAACGCACCTGCGCTTCCTGAAAATCTATGCCCAGCTTATCCGCATGTTCCCTGAACTTCATTCCCATGTCAAAACCGTTCATGCCGGGCATTCCCAGATAATTATCCACTTCATAAGTGTTGAGCACCTGGCCTCCGCTCATGGGAGCCTTTTCCAGCACCAGCAGTTCAAGCCCCGCCCTCTTTGCATAAATTGCAGCCGACAGCCCTGCGGGGCCGGAGCCAATAATAATCAGATCATACATAATCTTTCCGCCTTTCCGATGTCCGTGGTTATTTTCCGCAGCCATCACTGATTTTATGCCGCAAGACCAAAACTCCCCGCCGAGCATATTCCCGGGCTCTTCGGCACACTCTTCCCTGCCTTAACTTTTCAGGAAATCACTGAATTCCTTCAGCTCTTGCTTCTTTTCTTCCGAAAGCCTGTTAAATTCCAGATTCTGAACAGCGCCTTCCAAAGCATACAAGTGCACCAGACAAACCTTGGGGTATTTTTCCTTCAGCTTTAAGAATGCCTGTTTGGAGCCGACTGCCGCCAGCTTCTCCGGGGAATCAATTCCCACGGACGTCAGCTTTCCCGCCATTTCCCTGCCAATATTCATCATTGAAGTTAATTGCCGCATGATCTTTTCCTTTGAAAAACGTCTTTTCTCTGATTCTATCATACCTGTCTGTCCGATTCAAGGCACACCGAAGGAAAATCAGACCGGCAAACCGTCACCCGATCCGCTCTATCAGACTGCTTTCCTGAAAAGGCTTCACCACAAAGGCATCCGCGCCCAGCTGCAATGCCAGACGTACATTGTCTTCCTGGGACATTGCTGACAGCATCACAACCCTGAGCTGCGGCTGCTCCTCCCTTATTACTCTCAATGCATCGATCCCGCTCATAACCGGCATCACAATATCCAGCAGGCAGAGATCCACCGTCTCCTTCCGCAGCACCTCCAGACACTCTCTGCCGTTCTCTGCCTGCAAAACCGTATGTCCGTGATGGGTCAGAATGTCCTCCAGCGTTTTTCTCATAAAGGCTGAATCGTCCACAATCAAAATCCTTCTGCTTTTTCCCGTAGCACCGCCGGGAACAAAATCAAAAATACCGTCCACCTGACTCTGATGTAAAACCACACCGACTTGTCCGCATGTCAGACCAATGCCGAACAGCTCATCGGCTGTAACCTTCAGCACCTCTGACAGTTCCGGTATCATGGTAATATCGGGAAAAGAAACTCCCACCTCCCATCTGGACACAGCCTGTGGTGTCACGTTTAACAATCCCGCCAGCTCTGCCTGTGTCAGATTTCTTTTCTGACGCCTGTCTTTTATTACCTCTCCAATATTCACAGCCTTACCTCCACTCTTCTTTTTATCCCGGTCCGGTTGTCATTTCTGACAGTTTCAGCTTATCATGGGGATAACGGCTGCGTCAAACAATCCGCACTTGCAGACCAAAAGGCCCGGGCGGCTGCCATCCGGAAAAAGCAGTGGAAAAATCCGTCTGTGGGCGCTATAATTCACTTATGGCATTTTTACAGATCAATTCTATAACAAAAAATACGAGGAAAACGGAAAATGATCTTTCTTGAAACAGCAAGGCTGCGCCTTCGCAATGTCGCGCCGAAGGATACAGATGTTATGTACGATTACCGAAACAATGAGATTTGCTCCCGCTATCAGCGCGGGCAGGTGAAGGATCATGACGGAATCGCCGCCCTGATCCGGCGGCGGGGGGAAGATATCCTGTCGGCTGACGCCCCTTTTATGATTGCCGTGGCTCTGAGGGAAACCGATGAAATGGTGGGCGAGATCGTGGCAAAGCCCAGGTACGACACCATCTCTCTGGGTTATACCTTCTCCTGGCGGCACCACCGGAAGGGCTATGCCTTCGAAGCGCTGTCCGCCCTGATCGATCTGCTGCAGGAGCTCTGCCCTGAATGGGGCTTCCTCTGCTTTACAGATCCGGAGAACGAGGCCAGCATGGCTCTGCTTCAAAAGCTTGGATATCATGATCTGGGCTATCTCTCCTCCATGGAGTCTCAGGTATTCGGAAAATGGTTCCATCAGACTGCCCGGGATAAAACAACACAGGCAGTCATGGCGTACAGCTCTGCGGCAGAACAGGGAAATCACTCATCAGATCAGGAAAGGAGCATACATGCCGACACACAATAAATCCGCTCTCATCACGGGAGCATCCCGGGGCATCGGCCGTGCCGCCGCAACTGCTTTCGCTCAGGCAGGCTATGACCTGTTTCTCACCTGTCACCGCTCCCTGGACATGCTGGAGGCGCTGGCACTCACGCTGCAGGAAACCTGCGCCGTCCGCTGTCAGGCCATTCCGGCAGACATGGGCTGCGAGGCGGATGTGGCACAGCTCTTTGAAAAAATCAGCTGTCTCGACGTGCTGGTCAACAATGCCGGAATGGCTCATCTTGGCCTGCTCACGGATATGACCTCCCAGCAGTGGCATCGGGTTCTTTCGGTAAACCTGGACTCCTGCTTTTACACCTGCAGGGCCGCCATCCCTCTGATGCTCTCAAAACACAGGGGTAAAATCATCAACGTTTCCTCCGTCTGGGGCGCGCAGGGAGCCTCCATGGAGGTTGCCTACTCTGCCTCCAAGGGAGGGATGAACGCCTTTACCCGCGCCCTGGCAAAGGAGCTTGCTCCCAGCAACATTCAGGTAAACGCCGTTGCCTGCGGCGTCATCGACACCTCTATGAACGCCTGCCTGTCGGCGGAAGAACTGGAGTCGCTGCGGCAGGAAATCCCGGCAGACCGACTGGGAACGCCGGAGGAAGCGGCGCAGCTGATCCTGCAGCTTGCCAATGCTCCGTCTTATCTGACCGGTCAGATTATAACGATGGACGGCGGATGGTACTGATACCTCCGCCGTCCTTTTTCCCCACAGGAAAGATCTCTTATGAAAGCTTCTCTTCTTCCATGATTGCCCGCACATCCGTGTCAGGCACAAGAGAGTCTACGATTCTCTGCATTTCATCCTTACTTTTCGCATCCTTGCACCGCAGAAGCAATTGCTCCTTCTCCGCCTCGGTCAGCGCCGCGTAGCCCTTCATGGCCGGTTCATTGGCCGCAAGGGCAAATCCGAAGCCGAGAGGCATCTCCTGCTGCCCCATTCCGGCTCCGGTTATTCCGTTTGCTCCGTTTATATCCATTTCGGCTCCTATCCGCCTGCCGCGGCAGGCATCCAATCAGGGGCTGAATCATGATCCACCCCTCACACTTGCTGTCCGGCGCAGCCTCATTCTGTTCTGGACTGCCGCCGACACACTCAGTGTGCCCGGGATGCCAGGAACTATACATGGCATATCTTCAACTCTGCAATATGCCTGTGACAGTTTTGCTTTCAGATTTCCTTCATCATACGCGTAGACATCAGACAGGTTTCTCCGTTGGTAAAATAGATGATTCTGTTTTTAGCGTCTATTTCCCTTATGTTCGTTTTGTTTACCAGAAATGACCGATGACAGCGCACGAAATGATCGTCCAGGGCGCCTGTCAGTTCCTTCATGGTACTGGTAAATTCTATTTGACGGTCTTTGGCATGGAGAATGACTTTATGAATGTTGCCCGATGTTTCAAAAAAGAAAATATCTTCATAATCCACGCTGATTTTTCGCCCGCCGGCTTCGATTGTATAGACTTTATGTGTCTTGTTGGTCTGGAGCGTGTAGCGTTCCATGGCATTTAACAGGCATTCTCTGATTTTCACTTTTGCCTCGGCCGGGCTGTCTTTTATGACAAAGTCCATCGCCTCCACCCGATACTGAAAGGTCATATAGCTTAGTTCGGAATGTGCGGTAATGAATATGATGAAACCACGAGGGTCATACAATCTGATCTGCTGTGCCAGTTTCATCCCGTTCATGCTGCTGCCCAAGTCAATGTCAAGGAAATAAATGCCGGTTTCCTGACTGGTCTTGACCTGCTCCAGCAGCGTATAAGGATCGCCTGCCTCCAGGACAAGCCGCATATCCAGTTCCTCTATCAGCACGGTATTTTGAATGGTCTGCACGATTGACCGCCGCTGCGCGTCATCATCCTCGCACACAAAAATATTCAGCATATTAGTCCTCCTACCGGAGCGCTCCCCTGCCAGGGTTTTTGAACGCCTCACTCTGCGCAAATACCCCAGCCGAAGATCCGATTCTGCTCTCCGGCTCAAATGTATGGCTCCGCGGCCATATCACTCCTATCTGACGGCAAGCTCCATATGCTGCACGAAGCAGCCGCACTGCATGGTTGTTTCCAGCAGCACATTGTCATAGGAACCGATAATTTTCTGAGCGTTGGAAAGTCCTATTCCCTGATGTCCTGTCTTTGTGCTGAAGCCTTTTTGCTTCAGCTTGTGCAGCACCACGCCGTTATCCCGAAAGCGATTGCTTATGGTGATTGACACACCGTTCTGATTCTGCAGAATATTTAACCCTATTTGCGGCTGTTCCGTTTCCAGGGTAGCCTCGATTGCATTGTCTAAAAAGATCCCCAGTATTCTGGCAAGGTCAACGGTATCCATCAGTAAACTGTTCACTCTGTCGGGAATGTCAATGGTGACATCAATCCCTGACTCATGGGCGTAAATCATTTTTGCGGAAAGCAGGCTTTTAATTTCCAGTACACCGATGTTGCCAAGTTGATTCAGCTTGAAATCACCCTGGTCAATCAAATTCTTTGTGGGAAAAATTTTGGTTTCAAAAAATTTCCTTAGTTCGTCCACATCGCGATTTTCAATATAGCCGGACAGAGAGAGCAAGATATTGACATAATCATGCTTAAAGGAGCGCAGACCGTTATACATGACTTCCAGATTGTGTGTGTAGTCCTGCAAATCCTGTAAGGCCTTCTGTTTTGCCTCTGCCTGTATCTGTTCCAGCCAGGAGCGGCGCATGGCCAGAAACAAAAAAAGCAGAACAAGCAGATACCCCGAAACATGTAAGACATTATTATAGATCATTCTGCCCACAGAGCCGTTTTCTCCCGGAATGAGATTATCGAACAGAAATATGGTTGTCAGGAGCAGTAACCCGGCATCCGCCAAATACCAGGTCTGGGGAAAACGTAAAATACCTTTGCCTGACAGCAGTATCTTTTTAATCCCCTTGCCGCAAAACAACGTGAAAACATAAAACAACAAAATGCGAAGTACTCCCACACCCACCGAAAAAAACGGCAGCTTTGACAAAGTCATGGGGAGCAGCATATCCAAAAGCAATTTAACAAAATCGTCTGTCACGGCAGCAAGCACAAAGCCAATCATGCTCATACAGACATTCTGGGCAGCCGTTTCCCGGCAATAAACCAATCCAAAAATACAAGCTGCCGCCAGGATAGCAAACAACCCGTAGGGGATACAGGCCAGGAGCGTTACAGGCATTCCTGCTGCCAACAGCAGTATGTAAAGCACCAGAAACGCTTTCAGGCTCATGTGCCTGGGCCACACGTTGCGAATGGCAAGGGAAAGCACAAAAAAAGACAGCAGCATTCCGGTATATTGCATCATGCAGTCCCTCCTTTTTTGTTTTTCTTTTCGCAGGCAATTGCGAAACCTTCGTTTCTGCAAACCAAATTATGTAAATTGTATATTCTATAAGCAGACCCTTGATTACCGCCGGTACTTAGCTGCCGTTCTTTGGCAGCTTATGTTCCGCTGCGGTAATCCCGGAGCGAAAGCGTGTCTGTGTTAGAATACACAAGTTACACAATGACGCCTGCCGCATAACTTGTTTCGCAATTTCCTGATTACTTTTCTGATTATACGATATTTATTTTCCCGTATCAAGCGCCGCCCTGCGAAAATGACGAATAACTGCGTGCTTTATCGTCAAAAAAACGCACTTACTTACGGAAGAAAGTCTTTTATGACTTTTTTGAAAAAACTGTCGTTTTCTCTGATATATTCTATGTTGTAAGAAATATTTACCTGTTTTGGAAGGAGATAAGATTATGAAGCATTTTTTAAAAGGGTTTGCCGCAGTTGCAATCGTATTGATTATTTCTCTGGTAATTCATGTGTTCTGCAACATGAATGAAATTAATCTGAACACGCCACTGACAGCCATCGCGTCAGCAGGTCTTAGTATCGCAATTTATCACATATTGATCCGGAATGAAAAAAAATAGAACACAGAAGGCCACGGAAAGCCCCTGAATCAAAAAAGTAAAACGCAGCGCGGATGAACCTGCGAGATAACGGTTCGTCTACGCTGCGTTTTTTCATGAGATCATCAGCCCCTCTTTACGCCTTTTTCCGCCTCCTCCAGGCTCCCATAGCCGTACATTTCCACACTGTTGCGCATTATATCATGGGCTGGGTTTCCGCCCTCTCTGGCGTAGGTCACAATATACCTGCCGTAAAGCTCCAGCATCTTATCGGAGTATGTGCCAAGCTCTCCCCGCAGATAGGTCTCATAGGAGGTGTTGAAGGCCGTGTCCTCCCGGGTGTGAATGTTTCTGGCATTGCCCGCAAGCGCAGGATACTGCGCCGCAAAATCCTCCATCCACTTTACCTGCAGCCCACAGATCTCCTCAATGATTCTGCGCTTTTCCTCCGTCAGTTGGGGAAAACGCCCCTTCATCTCCTCATACCGCTCCGGCGCAGTACTCTCCATCATTCGCCCGTATTTTTCCTCGATCAGGTTATGCCCTCTCTCGTACTCCCGATGGAAATCATAGAGATACTGTAAAAGCATACTCCTGTTCCAGGTCAGATACTGACTTTTTCTCATGATGGAAAAGGTATCCCAATCGTTCTGGCAGCTGGCTCTGCCGCCCTCGTTCTGAACCTTGTCGAAAGCCTCAAACTCCAGCGACGCAATCTCCTGCGCCAGCTCCCTGTCGCTTTTTCCCGCCAGGGACGCCTTATACAGCAGTTCCTGGCTGTGGGCATCCAGATAAGGATCAACGTCACTGATCAGATCCAGTCCATAGAGCTCCCTGGCAAAAAATCTCCCCAAAGCCTCCAGTTCCCCCGAGATTCCGGAGACATCCGGCTCCGATGCAGCCAGTCCTCTCTCCGCCCGCTCCAGATAGCCAAGCACCCTGCGGCCAACCCCGGACTCCTGCAACGTCCTGACAAGCCATTTGTCGTGGGGCGGGTACTTCCCCTCCATGTATAGCTGCAGCCGCATGGCCGCCTTCATACCGTCCCAAACCATCATCCGGGCCGTCAGCCTGTCCCCCCGTCCAAGCATCCGGGGAAAATTATACTGGGCAGCCTGGGAATAACCTGCCGCAGCCTCCGCCAGCTTCAGATAGCGTATCTCCTCCGGATACCCAGCCAGCAGTCTGTTCCGAAAGGAAGTAAAGATTCCCTCGTCGTCCCGAAAAACCTGACCGTTTACCGCTGCCGCCAGGGAAGCGTCGCTGACAGAACGCCAGTCTATCTCCTCATAGGTTCCTGCTCCCAGAAGGCTCTCAAAAAAAGCAGAAATGCGCATGACGCCTCTTCTGTTTCTGCCGTTTACCCTGGGTGCCCGCCGGTAGCCTCCAAACTCCTCCGGCAAAGCCTCGTACGCCTGCTGCAGTGCCTGGCCGATCTGCTCATAGGTCTCGTCCGTCACCCAGAGGCAAAAATCCGGCCCCCAGTCATGATCCCGGGAGGCTTCGTCGTCATAACCGAAGCAGTCGGATCCCCTGCCTGCCAGTCCAACCGCGATGCGGCTCTCGTACGCGCCGAACCTTTCCCGAATCATGGGGGCTCCCCATTCCTCATAATAAGCCCTTGCCAGGGACAAACCCACGCCGGTTCCCTTCCCCTGCGCCCTGCGGCACAGCTCCAGGTTTTCCTGCAGGCGTCGATACGCCTGATTCCTGCCTACACTCTGTTCCAGAAGCTCCATGGCCTGCAGGTAGCAGTCCTGTGCCTCCCCGTATTCCTGTCTCCGGAAATGCCAGGCTCCCCTGGCGGACAATGCCGCGCCCAGATGACTGTCCCTGACACCGATCTGCGAAAAAGTATCCATGGATTTCTGTGCATACTCTCCCGCCTCCTCCATCTGCTGCAGCTGCACACAGGTAGCCGCCAGATTGGCATAGGTGACACCCAGCTCATAGGCTGCATCGCTGTTCTTCACAATCTCCAGCGCCTTCAGCTGACACTCCTTTGCCTCCTCATACCTTCCCATCTCCTGACAGAGCAGGCTGATGTTGTTCTGCAGCCCGGCTGTAAGCATGCTGTCCTTTGAAAGCTGCTGCCTGTAGATCTCCTGTACCAGAAGGTACTTCTCCATGGAATCCTCCAGCCGTCCTCCGGCCCGGTAGGCGTTGGCCACATTCAGAAGTGTGGTGGCATAGGGAATCGTTCCCTTCAGGCCCATGTTCTCCGCCTGCGCCACTGCCCTGTCCGCAATCAGCCAGGCCTCCTCAAACCGCCCGGCCTCACGGTAATAGCCCAAAAGCTCATTCAGCAGCTGAAGCAGACTGTTATCGTCCTGCTCCTCCATTGCCCGGACGATGCTCTCCCGCATGAGCTTTTCCGCCTCCTGGCCTCTGTTTTCCTCAAAGAAAGCGTCCACCTGTGACAAAATCATTTCAATATTCAAAATCACACCCCCTGTTTCAATCCTGCCTCTGCCCTCGTACTCCGCCGGCACACCGGCCGTTCCTCTCCGGGCCCGGCCGCCAGGACAGACCCGCTGCAATCCGGTCAATCCAGCACAAGCTCCACGGGACAGTGATCGGAGCCCGGAATCTCTGCATGAATGGCAGCTCCCTTCATCCGCTCCTTCAGACTCTCCGACACCAGAAAATAGTCAATACGCCACCCTGCGTTCTTCTCCCTGGCGTGAAACTGATAGGACCACCAGCTGTAAGCCCCCTCCTGATCGGGATAAAACCAGCGGTAGCTGTCCGTAAAGCCGCTCTCCAGAAGCTTTGTCATTTTTCCCCGCTCCTGATCCGTAAAACCGGCATTATTGCGGTTGGTTCTGGGATTTTTCAAATCGATCTCCTGATGCGCCACATTCAGATCCCCGCAGACAATCACTCCCCTGTCCTTTGCCAGCCTGTTCAAATATGCCCTGAAATCGTCCTCCCACCGCATACGATACTCCAGTCGGGTCAACTCCCTCTGGGAATTTGGCGTGTATACCGTAACCAGATAAAAGTCCGGATAAGTCAGGGTAATGACCCGTCCCTCGTGATCATGTTCCTCAATACCAATGCCATAAGTGACGGCTTCCGGCTCCTGCCTGGCAAAAACAGCCGTGCCGGAATACCCTTTTTTCTCCGCATAATTCCAGTACTGAAAATATCCTGGCAGTTCCAGGCTGATCTGCCCCGCCTGAAGCTTGGTCTCCTGCAGGCAGAAAAAATCCGCATCCAGCTTGTTAAAATCCTCCATAAAGTTCTTTCCCATAACCGCCCGCAATCCGTTTACATTCCAGGAAATCAGTTTCATCCTTCCATCCTTCCTACTCTTTCCTCATACCGATTCTATTCTAGCATACCGTTTCCTCTCCTGTAAACCTTCCGCCCGCAAAAAACGAAACCGCCCGGAACAGGATTTCCTTTCACAAAAAGGGACTGTAAAAAAGCTCCCCTCTACGTCAGGAGAGTTTTTTACAGCCCCAAACCAAGTAATCCGTATTTTGGTCAAACCGCCGGAAAATATTCGTTCCCGGACAGGCGCTCTGTATCAAAGCCAAAAATGATTGCCAGAGCTGCCGCCTCCAGACACCAGTAGCCATAGTACACATCATTTGCACTCTCCAGCGTGCCATGCCATGCACAGTCCCCGCACTTGTCATACCAGGTTTCCATCCAGGAAAGCAGCGCCTTCTCTCCCGCTTCTTTGGTTCCGGCCTCCAGAACGGCGTCAAGCGCTCCGTAGACTTCCGGGAAACGGTACTCCCCCTGCCAGACGGCATGACCACTCTCCGGATAGGATCGCAACCCCCCCAGAAGCTTATCCATAGTAAACACCGATTCAAACAGTCCCGCTACCGGTTTCATTGCCGAAAAGCTGCCCAGCATCACGGAAAAGCAGGAAAGCACAAGTGCATCCCCATAGGACAGGGAATTGATTCTGCAGGCCGCCTCGCAGGCCGCCTCATACAGCTCCTTCAGTTCCTCACGGTCTGCTCCCGCCGAAAAGGAGGCCATCAGCAGATTCATGCGGTAGAGAAATATACTGTTCCACACGCGGGCCGCCTGCTCTCTGTCCGTACAGGCCTTCACCTTCTCCAGCTTTTTTTCCAGACGTCTCTTCTCGCAGGCAATATATGCTTCAAAATAAGCGGCTGTCTTTCGCCTGTCACGCATCTCACCCATAGTTTGCCCCTCCATATTCACCCTCATCCGTTAAAAGCTCCACCCGCTCTCCGTCGCGGTACATTTCCACCGTGACCTCGTCGCCGTCCTTCTCTCCATTCTTATCCACATGGTAGATTTTGCTGCAGGCAGTTCCCGGATCGAAGTGATAAACCTCTGTGGAGACGCTGTTCGGATCGTTTTCGTATGCCTCTCTGATCTCGTCCGCCTTTTCCTTCCCCACCGCGTCGTCCAGACGCTTATTGATCCACTCCTGCGACATCTGGGTTCCGTCCTGGCTGTCTCCCAGCCTGGCTTGCCCGTACTTGGCATCCACTATGACATATTTCCCGTCCTTTTCGTAGACGCCGTCAATGCCGTGATGCCCCTTGTCCTCCAGGGAAGTGACTCTGGGCGAATGCAGCGGCTTATAGCCCTGACTGATGTAATACTGATCCATCATCATCTCGCAGAGGTTGCCCTTTTCTTCCCTGGTCAGTTCTTCTCCTCTTTCCAGCCGCTGAAGAGCGTCTTTAATGGCTTCCCGCTGTTTTTGGTTGATCTCATCCTCCGTAAGCTCTTTCTTCTCCTGGCCTTCCGACTCCGGCCGATCCTTCCCCTCCGGCCCTTCCTCCTTCCGCTCAGAGTCTTCCTTCCGCTCAGAGCTTTCCTTATGCTCCGCCGAAGACGCCTCTCCCGGCACTGCTCCCTTCTTCCACTCAGCCCCGGACACCTCCCTGGGCTGCAGGCCTTCCTTATGCTCCGCCGAAGACGCCTCCCCCGGCACTGCTCCCTTCTTCCACTCAGCCCCGGACACCTCCCTGGGCTTTAGGCCTTCCTTATGCTCCGCCGAAGACGCCTCCCCCGGTTCTGCTCCTTTCTTCCATCCCTCGGAGGATCTCTGGCCGCCCGCAATCTCCTGCGCCAGCGACCGGTTCAGGTCAGCCACAGAAATGGATTCCAGGGAAACAGACTTTGACAATTCCTTCAGGGGACACTCGGCCCCGCCTGCCTCCATACATTTGAAAAACGCGTTCATACGAGACCCCCTCTCTTTATAACGCTTTCGCGCCATCCCGCATATATCCTGAGATTATCCTCATTTCCGGACGCGAACTCCCTCATAAGGCACTGGCTGATGGCCAGACAGATCTCGTCAGAGACACCGTCCACCCGTTCCCTGATCAGCCGGTCCAGACTCTCGCTCAGCTCATAAAAGTCCCCTGCCTCCCTGACAAGTCTGTCTACCCGGTTTTTTGTTCCCAGAAGCTCTCCCACCAGCCCGGACAGCTGATCAAACCGGACATCCTCCCAGATTTTCAGCCTTCCGGACTTTTTGTATTCAGCCAGCAGGCGCAGAATGCCGATCTTGTTTTTGGTGGAAAGCTCCACAGTCGGAAGAACATCCTCCATCCGCCGAATATCCGCCTCCACCGTCTCATTCACCCTGCCCTTTAACAGCAGCCGCAGCAGTTCCCCTTCAAACCATCCTGACTCGTCCCTGTCCTGCCGCTCCTTCACCCGAGCCTGATACGGCCTCTCTTCTCCCGCGAAACGACCGATCTTGCAGAGCACCGGCTCCAGCCAGTCATTCTGGTACACCACAGCCACTCCTCTGGGCAGCTTGGCGATCTCGTCCAACTGTTCCGCCTTCAGCGCAGCCGCCCTTCCCGCAAGCCGTCTGTCGGCCTCGTCGGGGAGACGCATGATGATCTTTGTATTTGTGTTGCGAATGGCAGAGATATCCACCGCACCCGGAGACTGATCCGCAATGATAAAGCCCTCGCCGTAGGTTCTCATCTCCGCGATGGCATTGGAGAGCATTTCCACGGACTTTCCGGCCACATTGGCCCCCTCGGCGCCGCCCTCGCCGGGGGATGTACGCTTTAATATATTGTGGGCCTCCTCCAGAACCGTCACATGGCGCAGCGGCACGTTCATTCCCTCCGCCCCCGTCATTCTGTGCTCGTTCAGCCGCATGACCAGAATCCCCATAATCAGCGACTTTGTCTCCAGGGAACCGATACGGCTCAGATCCACAATCACGTTTCGGTCAAACAGCACCCGGTTATCCACCTCGTCCGTGGAAAAAATCTGCCCGTTCAGGCCGTTTGCCAGAGAACGGATCCTGGTCTCCAGAGATCCCTTGTAATTGCTCTTGACCTCCTGGTCGTAAGCCGAGTTATCAACCACATCCACCAGCTCCGTGAGCAGGTCCCGGAAGGTGGGAAACAGCTCCTCGTCATAATCGTTCTCCGAAGTCTGCAGATCCCAGCCGCACACCTCATAGGACTGAAGCACCGCCTCCTTCAGCACGGCAGGCATGGCCGCATACATGGGCCAGCACACGTTAAAAATCTCAATCAGCCGGTCAACGTGCTCCAGAACGTGAACACCCTTTGGAAACCGAAAGGGATTGATCCGCAAAAGCTCCGTGTAATCCGGGTTTGTGCCGAACACGGACACGTTGGCATCATGCCCGAAAACATTCTTATACTCTCCCTTCGCCGGCTCCACCACAAGGAAATTTACCCCCACCGTATCAAGCTGGCGAAGCATTTCGTAAACTGTATTACTTTTTCCCGAACCGGTGGATCCCGTCACAAAGGTGTGCATGGAAAGACTGCTCCGGTCCAGTCTGACATAGTTTGCGCATTCGCTCCCCATGTGGAACACATGCCCCAGATTGACGGTTGCCTGCGTCTCTCTGCGGCTGTAGCTTACCACCTCTTTGCCGAAATCCGCGTGCTCGATGACGGGCAGGCCGCAGACCGACTTTCTGGGAAGCCCCATATGTATGGCCAGCTCATTGCCGCTGACCAGCGAACAGGGAGTCACCGGAATCTCCCCTGCGCTGCTCTGATAGGAAAAGACAGGATGGATCAGGTTCAGCGCATACTCGGCAAGCAGCTGCACCTGCTTCTTTTCAAAGCTGCGCCAGGAATTGACCGCACAGACCTCCACGCCGGAATTTTCCCCCCGCATCAGCGCCTTGTAGGTGGACGCCGCAATCTCCGCGGTATGAGGACGCTCTGACATAAAATAGGCCGAGCACTCCCACATTCCAAGGCTCTCAAACTCCTGCAGGCGCTTCAGCTGCAGATCAATGCGCTCCAGCATATTGGAGATGGTCTTGTTCTCCATGTTAAGCGTCAGGTTCTGTCCTGTTCCCCGGCTCACGCCCTTCGTCTCCGTCTCCGTCCTGGTCTCCGTCTCCGAACGGGTATCCGAGCTGCCGGAGGTATCCGACTGAGTGCGGGAATGACTCTCCCCGGTAGTCGTGCCGCTGGTGATGGAATCCTTGGTCATCTCACCCAGCACCCCAAGCCCTTTGGAGATCACCGCACTGCCTCCAAGGGCAATCAGACTGCCCACGCCCGGAAGCGCAATGCTCAGCGCCGTCCCCACAATGCCGGCGGCAACGCTGAGTCCCCCCACCACCTTGCTGGCCGTACCCGGCCTGGTGGTAGACTCACTGAACGAGCTGCTTTTTGTGTCGGAGGTTCCCTCCGTATGAGATCGGCTCTCGGTGTGGGACGTGCCCTTCGCCCTGGCCATGGAAAGAGCCCTGGAAAGGTTTTCGGAAGCATTTACAGAGTAGGACACCTGGCTTTTTGCAAAAGGCGCAAGCTGGGAATAAATCTCCTCATAGCTGTGCCTGATCTCATCCAGCTGTCTCTGAGTGGTGGCGTTTGCCAGAATCACCGCCGTATACCGCTCCCCCTGCATGGCATAAGCAAGCTTTTCCAGCCCCTGTAAAAAAGAACTGTTCTCTCTGTTTTCACTGTCCTTGCTGTTGGCCACACAGGAAACAAGCGAAATATTATTCACTTTTTTATCCAGAAGCCGATGCATCTCCTCATCCAGATAGTCCTGGGTCTTAATACCCGGGAACTGCCCAACCATGGCATTCTTCAGCGTATCCTTCAGCGTGTTCGGGGTCAGCTCCGGATCCGCGGCCCGGATGCCCATATAGAAATCCGTCTTCTCCCCGTCGGAATCAATGAGAATGAACACGGCACAGTTGGCGGTGGAAAGCGCGTTGAAGACGCTGGCAAATTTGTAGGTAGCAAACTCATCCTTCTCGTAAACCATCTCCGTGATCTTAAAAAGACGCACATTTTCCGAAAGATTTGACGCCTTCACCTTTTCGTCCAGCGGAATAATGGAAAACTCGCGCAGGCGCTGCACATAATTCTTCAGCACAATGTCGTCCACCACCTGAAGAGCCGAATGAAACCGTTGGTCCAATAGATTATACTGCGGAATCGAGGGAGCGGAACCCTCCTGTTTTACAATATCCCCCATGTCAACCCCCTCCTTTTATCAATCCGAATTACACATCCTTATTCCCGTCCCCGTCAATCTCTCCGGAAACGAAAAACCGCGGCAAGAACCTACTTGCCTTTCACGATGATGACGCCTCCCACTGCAACGGCTGCCACACCGGCCACCGCCACAACGGGATGAGATGTGATCAGTCCCACCACCGCGGCCACCGTTCCACAGGCCGCAACGCCCACACCCGCCGCGACTGCGACGTTATTCTCCGGCTTATGCTGCTCTACAAATTCCTCCTGGTCCGCCTCTTCCGCCTTCTGCGCGTAAATGTTCCGAACCAGCTTTCTCAGAAAAGCGACCCGCTCTTTTGAAAAGTTGCCCACCACAGCAACCATCTGGCGGTCCAGCAGTTCCCCGTTCCATCGGGTGACATCGCTGGGAAATTCCTCCCCGTCATGGTCGTCGTATAGATCGCTCATTCCGCTCTCCGCATAAGCCAGACGCTCCTCGAACTGCTTCAGCGTCAGATCCACCAGCATGCTGTCCTTTAGCATAATCCTGGTCATTATATTGTCATGAGAATCCACTGCATTGATAAAATCCGAACTGAGTGCCATTTGATCGTTTCCTCCTTATATATCAAGAATCTCCTGGATCCTTGTCTCAATATTTTCCAGCCACCCAAGACGGTCTCTGGTCTGTTTCAGAATCGCATCCACATTCATTTCGTCCGAGGCACAGGCCTCCAGCTCCCTCAGTTTTCCGGCAAGCAGCTCGTCAAGCTCCTCAAACTTTTGGCGGAAGGAAGCCTTGATGCCGGATGCCTGCTCCTTCGCATAATTCACCGCGCTCTTCTGATTGGTGAAAAGCTCCTTCTGGAAGGGGGCAAAAAACTTGTCCGCCAACGTCCCTGCGTCAATATATTCCTGATTTTCGTAATCGTCCACCTCGATATAACGCGGCTTCCAGAACTTGAAAAACCCAAAAAAGCCTTCTCTGTCCGGATTCTTTACGGAATGGCTGCCCACCTTCACACGCTGCTTTTTGGTAGCGGTGCTGATCAGAGCCGCAACGTTGATATCCGGCAGCTCTCCGTCCATCAACTCAAAAGCATTGATCTGAACCGTTCCCACCGCCAGCTCGTCCGACAGCTCCGCCAGCCTCTTCCGGTACTGTTCCAACAGATCCTGTGCGTTCTTCTGCACATGCTGGGTAATCAGCTCCTCCAGCTGTACCTGGACGTTGGCCTGCAGATCCTCCGCAAACTTCCCGAAGTTGCGGATCATGTCCTCGGCCTCCGCCTTCTTCCACTTCTTCCCCTTGGTGCCGCTGATCTGTCCGGAAATTCTTTTCTGAGCGGAGGTAATAACGTCGGTGGATATCTTGTTGATCTCGCCGTCATAGGAAATCTTATCGATCTCGTTTTTAAACTTCTTCGCCTCTTCCCCGCTCTTCAGCTTTGTACGAATATCTCCGATCTGAGTAAGAATCTCTTCCTTTTTGCTCTGGTTGGAGGCAATCTCCTGCCTTGTTTTTTCAAAGGAGCTTGCGCTTTCCAGCTTTTTGGAAAAGGTATCCACAATGTTTTTGATCTTGGCAGTCTTGGCATACTTGAGCACATACATCCGGATGGCCGCCTCGATGGGAATGATCCCCGAGTGAATCAGCGCAAGCTGCTTCATGCCGTCGGATCGCTCCTGGCTGCTCTCGCTCTCCAGCATAGCCTCCGCCTCAGCCGTCTGACTTGCGATCTCCGCCCTGACGCTGGGCGTCAGCGGGGCGTACTGCTCCAGATGAAGCTCTCCATTTTTATTGATCTTCTTCACCTTGCTGATGACTCCCGCCACCTCCGGATCCAGCTCGTCCAGCTCCTCCTCCGTGTAGCCCACCACCTTCATCTCCCTGAGCACCGTCCGGATATCCAGGGCGGTGAGGGCAGAAGCCGGATAAATGTTGGGGTTGTGGATCCCCTTGTCCTCCAGATATTTCCGAACCTTATCAATGGCAGCCGTCACGCTGTCCTCGCCCTTCTTGAAATCATCCAGCTTGTTCACCACAAAAAGGAAACGGTCTCTGGACTGCTTGCCGCCCACCTTCATACTGTCCGCCACATGACTCAGCAGATTATTGTCATCGTTGACGGCAAGCTGAGTCGCGTTCAAAATATAGAGCACCAGCGTCTTGGAGGATTCCGACAGCATTCGATAAGTGGCCGCCTTGTGCTCCGGATCCCTGGAATTGTTGGGTCCGGGCGTATCCACCAGCACCAATGACACATCCTCGGAGCTGACAAAAGGAATGTCTCCCTCCGCCTTGATGGTGGAGACAGCGCTGTCGGCGTTCAGGGCCTCCATGGAAGACAATGTCAGCTCCGGCACCGCCATAATCAGATTGCCGCCCTGGTCATAAGCCTCTGCATGGAAGATTGTTGCGTCACTGTCCTTCAGCTCCGTGATGGTGGCAGTACAGGCCTCCTGTTTCGCCGGCATCAGCTTCTGGCGAAGCAGCGCATTGATCAACGTGGACTTTCCGGCGCTCATGGTAGCGATAACGTTCACGGGAAAATCACTGGTCTGGGCGTTTCGGAAGGCTCTCACCATATCCGGCGCCTTCAGCTCCTCAAAGGGACCGTTCTGAATTTCCTCAAAAATCTCCTCGATGGACTTCTCCTTATCCTTCACTTCCTTGGCAGGTATATATTCACATGTGATCTCAAAGCCGTTTTCCCTGGCGTCGGCAATCACGGACTGAAAGTCCTCGTAATCCAGTATCGTCCCCTGGAAGGTAATATGGAAGCTCTTTGTATTGCATTCCTCCAGAAGGCTTTCCGGAAGCTCATCAATCCACTCCTGCAGCCTGCGGTCGTCCATATTCAACATGCTGCTCTTTTTGACTGGCTTCCCGTCGATGGTGACTGTGGTCTCCACCTTATACGGATTGTACTTGATAAAAATTTCCCTCATGTCCCTCATCCCTCTTTTCTCTTCATCAGCAGGTATTCAAATGGCAGAATGCCGCATCTGCACAACAGCTGCAGGTATTTTATCCGCTCCGGATCCTTCTGCGCTTCGATCAGCGTCCTGCACCGCTCCAGCACCTCCTCCGGATAATACACCGAAAGATTGTAGGTCTCCTTCCGGAACAGACGCCGCAGATTGTCAAGCTCCTCCTGCTCATCCTCATCCAGATCGCCGTCGTACATTCACGACAAACGCATGAGTAAATAAAATGTGAACAAACTGCTCCATTATCCGTTA
>CAJUJU010000066.1 GCA_910586835.1 uncultured Acetatifactor sp. | reverse complement strand
GCATAGGATGCAAAATCCTTGAGGAAAATGTGTCAACTAATCTTGACAAAATCAATCCTTCATCCTTTATCCCATCCGTGCGCTGTGCCACGCACCTTTTGTCGGCTGAACACCTGTTTTCCCAGCCGTTGATTCTGCCTCCCCGGAACGTGTTTGGAAATTCATTTCTGTAAACTGTGACCCACAGCTGCCAGAAAACAATTTTCAAACACACTCTGACGACAGAAAAATATTCAGGAACCCCTGATCTGTTCCTCCGTGTGAATTTCTATGATTCTTCGTGTTATCGTAAATTCCGGCCATTCCTGTTTTATGCTTTGTCCTAAAATCTCCGTTCCATTTGTTTCCCTTCCCTTATTCTCCCCCAGCAGATTGGTTCCGTTTGTTCCCCTTCCCCCGTTTCCGCCCAGCAGACTGGTTCCCTCTGTTCTTCGTCCCTGGTTTCCGCCTGGCAGCCTGGTTCCCTCTGTTCTCCGTCCCCTGTTTCCACCCGGCAGTCTGGTTCCCTCTGTTTTCCTTCCCCCGTTTCCGCCCGGCAGTCTGGTTCCCTCTGTTTTCTGTCCCCCTCCGCCGTGCAGCAGGGAAGTTTCTTCTCCTTGCCGGGAAACCTCCTGTTCCTGGATCCCTTCCGTCTCCTCCGCTCCCCAACGGGCATCTGCATACTCCGGTTCATAGCGGTTTTTCCGCTCCGCCAGACGATCATTGTTTTCCCTCATGGCCTTCATTTCCCGGGCCTCTGTCCTGCCCGAAAGCTCCCCCTGTACCGCACGGATATGCAGCACAAAGAAAAGTACCACGGAGGTTATTGTGGCTATTCCGGCCGTGGAAAAGCCCGCTATGGCCACGGTCAGCCAGTTATCTGCACTCATTTTGATTTCTGTTCCCCCTTCCCGGTCTTCCTTCCGCCCCTGCGGTATCCGGCTCCTGGCGGCTAACTGCAGTTATCTTCACCGGAAGGCATTTACAATGGCGTTTTCCGCCGCCTGAAATCTGGCGCTGATGCTGCTTTTGATGTATTCCGTGGTGTCCGAAGTCGTATCCATCTCCTCCACCGCACCCTTCACCGTCTCATAAACCTCCGCCTGTTCCTCCTGGGAGACACCCTCCGACCTGAATTTTCTCGCATATTGCTCTATGGAATAGAGAGCCAGCCGGTAAACCTCCAGCCGGGTCATCTCGTTTTCCTCCTCCCTGCCTGCGGTCAGTTCCACCAGTTCACGGATATTTTCCCAGTACGGGGCATACATTCCCTTATCCGAAGCCTCCACAATATTCAGGGTGATATCTTTGTTGAACTGACCGATATCCCGATAGATCCTGGCGCGGTTATAGTATTCCGCCTCCTCACTGCCGTAAGTCACCGCATCGGCAAACCAGGGAACCGCGCACTTCATCCTGGTGATCTGGTTCTGGTCGGCGTCCGTCCCGCCTCCTCTCCCATAATCATAATAATGCCAGTACAGCCTGCCAATCTCATAGGCCAGATCCGCATATTTGCCGCCCTGTATCATCTGTTCCCGATAGACATCCACCTTCTTTCGGAGTTCTTCCTCCTCGGAGACGGTAAATGCCGCGTCCTCCTTGAAGGCTTCGATCATACCCAGATAGGCCTCGTTCTCCAGCGGCCTGATATCCACGGCAGCGGCGTAATAGCGGATCCTGTCCTCCACATTGGAGGCGTTGACCGCCCGGCTGATGTTCTGCTGATAGTCCTCCCTGTTTGCCTGATTTCGCATGGATAAGCCAATGCCGCCTGTCAGATATCCCGCCGCAGCCACTCCCACCACAGTCAGAAACAGATTCCGCTTCCGCTTCAGTGCCGCACGATGCTCCGCGCTGACAAGGTCATAATGCCGCAGTGCGTACAAAAGCTCCGCGCAGGACTGATACCGATCCTCCGGATTCAGCATGGTACATTTTTGAATGATGGTCTCCAGCCCGGAAGACAGCTGCGGATTCCATTCCCGGATAGGCTTCAGCTCATACGGCGGCTCCGACGGATTCTGCCCCGTCACCAGATGATACAGCGTGACTCCCAGTCCATACACGTCCGTTCTGGCGTCTGTCTGCCCGATTCCGCCGAACTGTTCCGGCGCGGCATAGCCTCTGGTTCCCAGACTGACCGTATCCTCCACATTGTGCTTTTTGTATTCCCGCGCAATCCCGAAGTCGATAACCTTAATATTCCCGTCCGGCTTAAGCATCACATTTGCGGGCTTCATATCCCTGTAGATGACAGGCGGCGTTCTGGTGTGCAGATATTCCAGCGCCTCGCAGAGCTGTACCGCCCAGTCAATCACCCGCTCCTGAGACTGCGCTCCATGCTTTTCCAGAATACTGCTCAGCGTTTCCCCTTCTATGTAATCCTCAACGATAAATATGTCCCGATCCGTATCAATAATGTCTACGATCCTCACGATGGCGGAATGATCCAGAGCCTTGATCAGGTTTGCCTCCGCAACAGCGCTGTGAACAACCAACTCATTGTTGCTGTCTCTGACATTTTTTCGGATCTCTTTTACTGCCCATTGCTTGTTCAGCCTTCTGTCCATAGCCAGATAGACTTTGGACATTCCGCCCTGCCCCACCAGCTTCAGTATTTCGTATTTACCCTCAATAACCTGTCCTGCTGCCGCCATTTCTGCTCCTCTACAGTATTTTCAGAAGGAGCGCCGAAATGTTGTCCCGCTCCCCTCTTTCCAGATTCCGCCAAGTAAGCTTTTCCAAATTTCGCCTCATGGTCTCCTCATCCGGGCTTTTTTCCGGGGTAAGCGCCGTCAGAAGCTCTTCCTCGCTCAGTTCATGCCGGAACCCGTCCGAACACAACAGATAGCATTCTCCCGGAACAGCCTTTCCCTCCCGAAACTCAGGCTCCACAAAACCGGATGCGCCGATACACTGTAAAAGCACATTCTTGCGCGGATCGGAAGCTGCCTGCTCCGGCGTGAGTTTCCCCAGCCGAACCTCATTGGCTACCACTGTTTGATCCGATGTCAGTATCTCCAGGACTTCCTGCCGGATCAGGTACGCCCTGGAGTCCCCTACATGGCCGATGAGATAGCTTCCGTCTTCCAGAAACAGCATGGCGGTAAGTGTGGAACCCAGCTGAATCCGACGGCTCCTGCCATAATCTCCTATACTCTGATTCTGTACCTTAATCATCCGCTCCCAGCTGAACCGAACCTCATACAGCGGATCCTCCTTCCGGATCAACCCGGGCAATTCCTCCTGAAACCAGGCTTCAAAGGCACGGATCAGCGCTGCGCTTGCCACCTCACCCTTATCCAGTCCCCCCATTCCGTCGCAGAGAACCGCCAGCAGCAACCGCCCCTCATCGGTATTGGCCTCCAGCACTCCAAGGCTGTCCTGATTCGTACTTTTTTCCCTGCCGATATCCGTGTGATATGCCACCTGAAATCTCAAAACTGCTCCTCCTTGCGCTTATGCCTGAACATAAAAAATAAATTCCTCATCTCCCAGACAGAGCTGCGACCCCGAAACGATTTCCGTCTCCTGCCCCGGTTCGATCTCATTGCCGTCCAGATAGGTGCGATTGGTGGAATTCAGATCCATCACATAATACTTCCCGTCTTTTGCAAGGATGTCCGCATGACTCCTGCTGACAGCCGAATTGTCTTCCACAGTGTAGTCGCATCCTGCCCTCTCTGTACCGATTCGGAAAGCCGCCCTGTTGATCTGAATTTTTTCCCTGTTTTTCTTCCGGAGCAGGTATGGATAAATCTCATTTTTCCGGAGCCTCTGGTTCAGGACGGAGGTTCCGCTCCCCGAAATCTCCTCCGCTCCCAGAACGGTAGTAAAATTCTGCGTAACTCCGCCTCCCCCGCCGTCCCGCTGTCTGCTCTTTTCCTCCAAAGGACTGTACAGCTTGCTTTCCTTTTCCCCTTTTCTCCCCGACAAAACTGCTCCGCAGGCAGGGCAGAAGCTGGCCCAGGAACTGGTCTCTGTGTAACATCTGGGACATTTTACCTTCTGCTCCTCCTGTCTGTCTTCCTGTTTCAATGAGCTGATATACTGTTCCAGCTCAAAAACGGAAAAATTAATTCCGCTGTTTAAGATGGAAATATATTTTTTCACATACCCTCGTTCCTCGTCTGCAGCAAAGGTTCCCACCTGGATCACATTCAATAGAAAATCCCTCAGTGTGGTTCCCCACTCAAAACCCTGGATGGGCAGGTAGACAAAGTGCAGCTTCTGCGTAGCCGGATTTACCATGACATAATCAAAGTCCAGAAACAGTTTCTGCTGCCGAAAACTCATCTTCTGCACCGCCTTCAGCACATCAAAAATGTGTTGAAGCATCCGGAAAAAGGTTTCCCGGCACAGAGGATTTTTCAGGTATTCTCTCAGGGAGAGAAACCCTGTCAGATTGTAGTGCAGCAAAAAGGAGCTTCTTTTCTGTCTGACAGTAAAGTACAGAAGTCCCGGTACCCCCTCCTTGTTGATCTTGTAATCCTCTCTCTCATCCAGCTGCTGCCCCTTCTGGCTTTTTACAATCAGCTGCACTGTCCCCGCCTTTTTTACAAGTCTGATCTTATTCATTGTTACACCCCTTATGCTCTTCCTTCAGGCTTCCGGGCCGGATGCCATCCTGCTCCAGCACCCGCGGAATAAAGCTTCTGTCAAACTTTGCAATCAGGTCTTTTTGTATGGTGTTCAGAGCATCCTTCTTTTTGGAGTGAACGGCGCGCTCCATCACATCGCCGTATTGAATCGTGTCATAATAGATCACAAAGGGAATTACCTTTCGATATTGTCTTGACTCCAGCAGATAGCAAATATACTCGTCCTTGAAATCCGTTACCGACAGCTTCTTTTCCACAACGGCGATCTGCTCCTGGCCCTCATAGACACACAGGTAAAGTCCCTTTCTTCCAAATCCCACCTCGTAGCCGGACAGCAATGCCTCCCTGTATTGATATTCATAGTAAGGATAGGCGGCAAAAAGCCCCTTTCTCTCCTTTCTGGTATTTCCCACCAGATGACCGATATATTTCTCATCTTCATACAGCCGGAAAGAAAGCCTATCCTTCAGCTTATTGCCAAAGGAAAGGTCGGATGGATCAAACACCAGACGCTGGGAATAATCCTTTGCCTGAATTTCCGCCAGAAAGCAATCCCTGGAAAAAGGTGCCCGGATAAACACCATATCCTGATCTCCCACACGCGCCTGCCATTCCATGTCAAAGCCTGTTTTCGTCTGCCTGATGTCAAATATCATTTCCGCTCCCATCTGCACGCCGGGATCCCGGCGCAACTCCGCTCTCCCACCGCGTACCTTATAATTCCTTCAATTCCTCAAACAACTCGGAAACCAACCCCACGCTTACGGTACAGAACGCCTCATACATCCCGTCTGCAGTGCGCACCGTAATCATGGCCACCCCTGAGCCGACGGCCGTCACATGCCCGCCCGAAACGGCTGCCACGGAAGGATTGTCACTGCTCCAAACCAGCTCCGACTCCGAATATCCTTTGGGAATCCCCGTGATCTGTATGGTTCCGCTGCCCTCCGGCTCCATGGAAAGATAGTATCTGTCGATGGTAAGATAGGCGGACAGATCCGCTGACGCCGCATCCCCATCCGGCTCATCGACTTCCTCTGTCTCCTTCGGGTCACTTTCCTCCGGATTTTTGGGAAGCGTCAGGGTTTCGCTCCAGATGACCTCATCTATGGGCGGAAGAATATTAAAGTGATAGGCCGACTTTTCCCCTATGATGTCCCAGGTAAAGGACAGCTTCAGCTTCTTTGCCAGCGTCTTTCCCTCCGTTCCTATTTTCAGTTTGACAATAGGGACATACCCTTCCACCTGATTCTCAAAATGAGTTTTCCGGATAATCGTCAGCGCTTCCTCCGTCTCCTGATAATCCGTATTCAGAGAGACCTCCGTCTTCCCCTTAAATCGGATTCCCAGAAATACACTGGCATCCAGAATGTCGATTCCCAGCACCCTCAGCGTTGCCGTCATCTGCGGTCCCGCGTCCAGCTGCACAGAAGCCTTCCCGCTCAGGGAAGAGCTCTGGCTGGCCGCTTTTTTGGTCTTCCCTTTCGCATACTCAGTCTTTGTATTGTTCTCAATGGTTGCCTTCACCGTAATCTCGCCGTTTAACTCCGCGCAGAGGCTTATCTTTACATGCGTCGTCACTCCGGGGCAGATTACTATGGGAACCCTGGCAATGGTCAGTTCTTCCTTCAGCTTCCCTTTTATGGAAAGAGACGCCTCCACCTTGGAGTTTACTTCCACGGAAAAGCTTTTGATTCCCACCGGTATACCGAATACTTTATCCAGCTTTGTCTCCAGCTGCAGGTAAAAATCCTTCAGCTTCAAAGAGCCTTTGATCTCATAACCGGCGGTAAATTTACTTATCATTTCCGCGTCTTTTTTTCGCTGTTGTGTCTCCCTGAGCCGGTTACACAGATCATCCAGGGTGATATCTCCCCGCTTATAGGCCTCTATATCCTTGGTATTATCATAGGGATCCGGCCCGAACAGATTGCGGTCCGGTATGGTGGACTCTTTTTCAAAGGGTTTATAATTTGAAGAGGAAGAATAGGGAAACTCACCGCTGACCTTTACGCTCTCTCCCTTGCCGAACATGCTGTCCCACTGGGGCGTTATACTCATCTTCCCCGATGTCAGATTAACCTCAAACGCCAAATCAAGTCCGTCCACCCTGGCAGCATCCCGCAGTGTGCCCTTCCCATCCAGCTCCGACAGACTCCGCAGATAACCGGCTTCCACCTGATTCTGCTGTACCGCCCCGGATCCGGCCCAGGTCACACCCTCCGCCAAAATCACATCCTCCGCTTTGGGCACCGCGATTGCCGCGATCTCCATCTCCTCACAGACCTCACCGATCTGAGGCTCGCTGACAGTCACCTGACAGCTGCCGTCCTCCCGCACCTCCACGGACTCCACCTTTCCTGCAATCCCAAAGGGATCCATCACATCCCCGGGCAGCAGGATAATGTCCCCTCTGGCTATTTCCGCTCCCACCGCCTCGGAAAGCAGGAATACATGGTCGGAGACAGCCGTAACCTCATCTGCTTCCCCGCTTAAGTCAATCATATCCTCCTTCAAAACCACATTGGTATATTCCTCAAAGGGCTGTTCCAGATAAAGTCCTACCGCCCATTCCAGAATCTCCTGCGCCCTCTGCAAGGTAATCCTGCTTTTTGTCGCGGCATATCCGTCGTTCTCCAGAATTCCCTGCTGCACCGCAAAATCCGTGGTCTCGCTGTCCGTAAGCTCCGCTCCCGCCGCCAGCAGTGCCGTCTCTATGACAAAGTCTGCCTGTACCTCCGTATCCGGATAGAATTCCCCGGACTCACCCTTATCCACAATTTCCCAGTCGGCACAGCTCTGCAGGGCCGTATAACAGGCTTCCTCCTGCCCCACATCGGAGAAAACCGGCTCTTTGGTGGTATAATCATCCAGTCCGAACCGTTCTGCCAGCATCACGATCCACTCCGCCCGGGTAAGGTATTCCTCCTTCGGCTTTCCGCAGCCTCCAAAGGAGGACATGCATCCCACAAGCAGCGCAGCCGCCAGCACCAACGCCACTCCTCTTTTGTTTTTCTTCACCCGTTACCTCCTTCTCTCCTCCACAGTATTTTATATCACTTCTGCTGTTTCCGAAGCTCTGTCATTCTTCACCACATTTCTTTTGTCTTCAGAGTCTGCTCTCAGTCTCTTTCGCTTTCTATTTTCTCTGCCCTCCGGCAGTTGTTTTCTCTGTCATCTGTGGGCAGGCTGTCCCTGCCCACATGTTACCGCCGTCTACTTGAACTGACTGGCGTTGCTCTGCACCGCGCTCTCTGTTGTCTCATAGCTCTGTGCAGTATTCACCAAAAACTTCGCATAGGATTCCACCACTGTTTTGTACTCTTCAAAACGGGGTCTCAGCGCGTTCATGGCCGCCCGAATATCCGTGGCGGCATCGCTCTTCCATGTAGCCTCCAGATCGTTCATGCTCTTATTGATATCGTTCAGCCTCTGGTCCAGGGTGTTGTTGATGCTGCGCACCTTTTCCGCCGTGTCAACCAGTACCTGTGTGGATACCTGAATGGAATCTGCCATCTTTTCTCCCTCCCTTTAATTTGCCAGCTTGCGCGCTTCGGCCACAACGGTCTCCTGGGTATCGCGGTAAGCTTTTGCCGATTTTCTGAGGAAATCCGCATAATTGTTCATCAGTGTGTGCATTTTTTCAAAATCATCCTTGAAGCCCGCAATCTGATTTACAAACGCCAGATTATCCTTTCCGTTCCAGGCGGAAGCCATTGCATCCGTCTCGTTGTAGAGCTTGCCGTAGGATGTCTTGTATTCCGCCGACAGGCTCTCGATCCGGGACGCAGTGGATTCCATCTGCTCAGGTGTTACCTGAATTGTTCTTGCCATATTAATGACCTCCTTCTTTTTTTATATTAACATCAGCCTCGAGCCGTCATGGAGTTCCAGCCCTGCGACCGATAAATTAATATTGATAATAGCGCCGTTTTCCCGAAAGCAGAGCGCGGTTGTCCCATCGGCGGTAAATCTGCCCTCCGACAGTTCTGTGACCGCCTTCTTAATCAATTCCAGTACCTCAAACAGATACGCCTGCGCCGGAATAAAAATATCAAACGGAGAGCCCAGCACCGGGACAAATACCTCGATCAGAATCTTATCCATAATCAACCTCCTCCGACAGCAGCTTTATCCTCACCGGCCTGCCATGGTTAAACAGATAGCCGAACCCATCTCCAATCTCCTCATACAGCAGAGCGGTTACCTTGTTGCATTTGAGCACATACTGATCTGCCACGCCGTCGCCTATCCAGAGTCCCTCTGTGCCCTTCACATGCTTTTTGTACCAGGCATTGAAAGAGAGCCCCCCAATGTTCTCTGCGGAATCCGCCAACACGAATCGCAGCCCGTAAAACGCCTCCCCGTGCTCCAGCAGCGTATTCCACTTGTCTTTCTCGTCCTCCGTAAGATTGTCAAACAGCTTCTTTACTCCCACAACGATAATCTGCATTTCCTCATAGGCTGCAAGAGTACTTCGGTTATGCTTCGCATCTACATACCTGTTATTCCGTATTACCATGTTTTCAAACAGCTGCTTTACAAAGTCTTCGTACTCTCCGCCCGGTACAAGCTCTTCGGCAGGCACACCGGACAGTATTCCTTCCGCGTCCACCACCATCACCCGGGTGATTTGTCTCAAGACCTTCACAAGCTCTGTCAGAAAAGCCTTTGTCTGCCAGAGTTCCCGAGCGGCCACCGGAAATACCATCCTGTCCTGCAAATTGGCAAAAGCGATCTGCAGGGAATCCTTTTCCACTCCCATCGGAATATTCCGCAGACTCATCTGATCTGTTATGACATATTCCGCCGTAACAGTTTCCGGCAGCACCTGTATCCTGTCCGCAAAAACAACGCTGTTCTCCGCCAGTTCCCCGCAGAATTGTGCCAGGTAGTCCATATCCTCCGCCCCCTCCATGCAGTGGGCCGTCTGGAATTCATAGACCCTGTCAAGTGCCGCCAGGCCCCGGCCCGGATATCGGAAAGGAACCAGTCCCTCCGTCCTGCCCACTGCCACGGAATAATCCGAGGTATCATTCAGCTGCATGGTGAGCACCGTCTTAAAATTCTGGACAATCTTATAACGCATCGCATTTACACTGTCCGCGGTTATCACAAAATAAATCCCGTATCTTATCCCCTCCCGGGTGAGCTGTATCAGAACGTCCTGAAGCTCTTCATACTGCTCCGCAAAGCCTGAATAATTGTTGAGCACAACTACAATATTAGGCAGGATCTTGCCGCTGTTTCTGCAATAGCCCGCGTAATCACCCCCGTACTCCGCAAACAGATTCCGCCTTTCCTCCAGCCGATCCTGCAGAAGCCGGAACAGGTTCACCAGCTTCTCCTCCTCATCATTCGTCACCACGCCTCCTGTCTGAGGAGCCTTCTCAAATACCTTCAGAGTTCCCGCGCCGAAATCCATCAGATAGAGATTTACCTCTGCCGCCGTATGGTTTCGGATCAGGGCATAGCACAAAGTGGTAAGAAAAAGTGCCTTTCCGTTTCCGGGTGAACCATACACCAGACAGTTTCCTTCCTCCGAAAAGGGAACTGTCAGCGCCTCTTTCCTCTGATGAGCAGGATCGTCATATTCTCCCACCGTGGGATTCAGCACAATTCCCTCCGAGCTTCTTCCATACTTTTCCTCCAGCTGATCCACATAGATCAGAGCGGGAATGGGCGGCAGCCAAAGCGGCCGCTCCCGGATCCCCTCCTCCGCCGCCAGATCGGACAGGTACTTTACAATACCCACTACCTGTCTGATCCCGCCTTCCTCCGTCTGCCTTCTGCCGGCCTGTCCGCTGATCACCACCCGCCCCAGACGGTCTATCACCTGAATGCCCGTGTCTCTGGTTTCCTCCAGATTATCCCTGGGAATGTATTCCGCCCCGCACCATGCGGACTGCCCCAGGGCAAACAATTCATTGAAGCCTACCTGGAAATAGAACCGTCCCGTCTGGGACAGCTCCGCGGCGTCGGGACATTTAATCATGTCATTGCTGTCTTCTCTTTCCTGCACCTTCAGACAGACCCGGAACCGGCTGTTGCTCCAGATCTGGTCGTCCACGATCCCATTGGGCTTCTGGGTTGCCAGTATAAGATGCACGCCCAGGCTTCTGCCGATCCTGGCGGCGCTGATCAGCTGTTCCATAAACTCAGACTGCTGCTTTTTCAGCTCGGCAAACTCGTCGGAAATAATGAACAGATGAGGCACCGGCTCCGTCACCACACCCTGCCGATACAGCTGCTGATACCGATAGATATCCATAGTTCCCGCATTCGACATCCGTTTTGCCCCATTGAAGATGACCTGCCTTCTGCGCAGCTCGCTCTGGATGGAGACCAGAGATCTCTTCACCGCGGCTCCGTCCAGGTTGGTGATGGTTCCCGCCAGGTGAGGCAGCCGGACTCCCTTGCTCTCATCCTCAAAGGCTCCTGCCAAGCCTCCTCCCTTATAGTCGATCAGGATAAACGCCACCTCGTCCGGATGATAATTTACGGCCAGGGAAAGGATATAAGTGATGATAAACTCCGATTTGCCCGAGCCCGTCATCCCTGCCACAAGCCCGTGGGGCCCATGAAACCTCTCATGAAGATCCAGAAAAAAAGGCTCTCCTGCGGCATCTACTCCCACCGGAGTCTGCAGTGTCTTGACCGGGTTGTTTTCTTTCCAGCGGGTAAGAGAATTCAGATGCTCGATCTTTCCCACCTGGAACAATTCCAGAAAGGTGATCTGCTCCGGCAGAGCATAGTGCTGTACCGACACATCCGGCCGGATACCGGCCAACGCCTCCGCCAGCATGGGAAGAGACAAATTGTTCATGGAATCCGCCCTGAAATGCAGTACTCCTTCCGCCGTACCGCTTCTGTCGTAAACCCTGGACTTTTGTCCTGCCGCATGGATCACCAGTTTTGACTCCCCCGGGAGCTCCCGCAGCTCCTCCGCCGCAATCACAACGCTGATCCCGCAGTTTCCTCTTCCCTGCAGCAGTTTCTGCAAGGCTTCACATTTCTCTGCCAGCACCTTGTCTGTCACCACCACCACGATCCAGGGTCCAGGCAGTATCGGTGTGCGGCTGTCCGTCCACTCCCGGATCACTTTTTCCAGACAGGACGACAGCTCCCGCACCTCCTCCACGGCTGCCGCATAAAACCGAAAGGTTCTCTCCTCATTCCACAGATGGGGGAGAAAACGGACAAATTCCCACTCCCTGCCGTCCCCGGCATCTGCGATCATCATCAGCTTCAGCTCGTCACTGCTGTGCAATGCGGCCATCTGCAGAATAATGGATTTCAGCATGGCGGCCGTGTCCTGGCTCTTTCCGTAAATCCCCACAACCGGATTCTCCGTCAAAGATATACAGACCGGGACATCCTCCACGCTCTTGGGCTCCGTGCCAAGCGCCAGCATGGCATCCTGTAAATTGTCCTCCTCCATGGTAAACTTCTTTTCCGGGCATGTGATCTCTGCCTTCAGCGGTAGCCTGCCAAGCCCCAGCCGCATCATCAGAAAATCATTCTGTCCCACAGACCGCTCCCACAGATTGGCACTGCGCCCAAGTATCCTGGACGCACATTCCTCCGGCGAAACATGATTTTCCAGAAGGATGTCACTTTGTATCTTGCATTCCCGCCGGATCTCATCCCGCAGCTGATCCAGATAGGCCAGATACTTCTGCTGCCGCCTGCGCTCGCTTCCGGCTCTCTGCCGCCTCTCGTATTTTCTGGTGAGCACAGGCCAAAGCACTGTCCCCAGCAGCATGCTGAAGGACATCAAAACGGACGGCATGGCTTGGGCAATATTTCCTCCGCTCCTCAGCACATTGTTCACTGTGAGAAGCCCCGTACTCAAAGACGTAAAGCCCATGGTCATGGACGGCCCCAGCATCAGAGCCATAGGCACCGTATCCGGTTTTTGCGGCTGAGGCGGCGGATCAATCGTAATCTTTCTGGATGCAATCTCCCTGTGAAATCTGGGCGAACGGAAAAATGCCTCCCGCCCCGACGCCTCCGGCGCTGCTTCCCCGGAAGTGATCACTTTCTGAGGACAGTACTCCAACAGGTTTTCCGAAACCACCGTCAACTGATTGTCGGGATTGTTCACCGCCAGGAAATTGTATCCCACAATCAGCTTCAACCCCATAATATAGATGCTGTCCCCCGCTCTGAGCTCACAGGACTCAATCCTGCTGCCATTCACATAGGTGCCGTTGGTACTGTTCAAATCCACAATGGACCAGTTTCCGTCTCCCTCATAAGTCAGCCGCGCATGGCTGCCCGATACAAACCGGTTGTTATAAAAAAAGTGATTTCCCTTTTCCCTTCCGATCTGAAAAGGCATCTCCTGACCGGAGGCGGGCAGAATATATTTCCTGAACCTGCTTCTGCTCTCATCCACGCGCTCGGAAAACAAAAAAGCAATTTCTCCCTCCTCGCTTTCCGCTCCTCTGAGATATTTCAGATTGAGAAAACTCATTGCCGTCAACCTTGCGGAAAAAATCCCTTCTCCCGAGGCATCCAGAATGCTGACCAGGGAATTACTCTTCAGAACCCATTCTCCCTGTGCGCCCTCCACACTGATTACTCTTCTGTTCCTTCCCCTTTTATCACAATCCTCCAGCCAATATTTTCCCTTCACCTTCTCCGGCAGACATAGGCTGAACATCTTTTCTTTTTTAATCAGATTTACAATCATTTGTATCTCCCGGGACAGTTCTCCCTTCCCCTTCTCTTACAGTTTCGTAATTTGTAGTTACCTTTTTGTTGTTTTTGCGTCTTCGTGATATAAAAATAGCAACTTGAATATATTATATAGATGTGCAGAAAATAGTTTTAGAATTCTAAAGGAATGCGGCTTTTTATCAGGGGAGACTGTTGGGGTAATCTGTGAACACAATCGGAGAACGAATCATTTTTTTACGCGAGAGGCAGGGGATCAGCCAGAAAGAATTGGCCAGGCAGCTTGGCATCACCGCCGCCACCCTGTCGCGGTACGAAAATAATCTTTATGATCCAAAGGGAGAAATTATTGTCAGACTGAGTAATTCTCTCCAGACGAGCGCTGATTATCTTCTTGGAATAACCAGTGATTATCGCATGCCTAAAAAAAGCAATGATCTGCCTGAACGGGAAATTTTTTTCTGGGAATTGTATCAGACACTTCCTCCTGATGACAGAATCAGAATAGAAGAAAGGATCCTGACTCTCCACGAAATGAGACAACATTTGTAATGCCCTTCTGAGACAAGAAAAGCAAACAACTGCAAACACAAATAAAAACCTGTTTCATAAAAATCCGGAAATCTGGCTGATCGCCCAAATACATCTCAGACTATAGTAAGATAGAAAAGAATAAATCAAAAGCAGATAACGGGAATCGAACCCGCCTCTCCAGCTTGGGAAGCTGGCGTTCTACCGATGAACTATATCTGCGAACAATGCTTATTATAACACAGGTTAAATTATTTTTCCATAGTTTTTTTTAATTAATTGCAAAATCGTTTCCGGCACACCGGATTTGCACGCGGAACCATCTGTTCCGCAGCAAATCCGTATACATCCGCCGGGGACGTGAGAGAAGCAGGGAATGGCCCCGGCGCTTCCTCAGATATCATACTTTGCCGCAAGCCTGGCAGGCGGCAGCCGCAGCAGCCGGAACACCGGCAGCAGAGATACCAGCAGAAAATACCCTGCCACGGTCAGGTACACGGCCACTCCTGCCTGCCATGGGAGGATCATGTGAAAATTCAGATCCGTCAGCAGATTCAGGACCCACACTGTCAGCCAGGTAAGCGCCACGGCGGGAAGTACGCTGACCAGGGACAGAAGAAAGCTCTCCAGCGCAAAGATCCCCGCCAGTTTGCGGCCCGGCAGACCCAACAGCCTGTAGACCGACATCATGCCGATGCGCTGCTGCACGAAGGAACGCTGAAGCAGATACAGCATGACCATGGAAAGGATGATAACCACACCCGTGACCACCAGTCTTGCGTCCGCCCGCAGTGTGGAAGCCTTCCGATACGCCTCCCAGGAACTGCCGTTTATATCCCTCAGCTGATACTGCACCAGTCCGTCAAACTGTTCCGACACCGTATCCTTTATCAGGTTTTTCAAAGCCTGCTTATCCTGCGCGTAAAAACACAGACTTGTGCCGCCGGTGGTCATGGACTCCATAATCCGATCCAGCCCCTCCTCCGATACCACAATCAGCGCATAAGTCTCTGCCCACAGAGCCTCCGCGATGGTAAACGAAACTCCGGATTTTGTCTTGAAAGACGCTCCTACCCTGGAGGAATAGGAATCCCCCGCATTATTGACAAGCACAAGACATTCGTCCCCGGAAAGTACAGTATCCTCATACCAGCCGGGATGCTCGGACTGAAACTCAGCCAGCGTGACCACCTCCGTTCCGATGTTTCCCAGAGAGGCAAAGGCCGCCTTGGAAAAATAGATCGTCGGTTCTTTGCAGTCACAGATTCCCACAATCTCAGGGGCAAGATTTTTTCTCTGGTATTGCAGCCTAAGCCCCAGAAACTGTTCCGGTTCGTAGAGAACATTGGGAAGCATACTGTCTGTCTTCAATATATTATCCAAAACCCACCGGTCCACTACGACCTCCTGGCTGTTTTCCGGCAGTCTGCCGCAGATCAGCATATCCTCCGCAAGGTTCTCCACAGGCACATAGCTGAATCCCATGGGACTGACAGATACCTCCCGCAGCTGCGGAAAAATGGTATCCAGGAAAATGGTTGCCCGCCCCGATACATAGGGAAGCTGGGTAAACTCCACATCGGAAGCCCGCAGACTCTCCAAAAGCGGCCTCACCTGTGTCAGCACATTGTCGTACAGCTCCGGATCCAAATCCGCCCCCCGCTCCAACGACAACTCTAGAATATGGGAATCCGTAATCACAAAATCCTTGGGATCCACAGCGGACACCGTCAGATAATCCCCCACCAGCCAAAGAACCAGCACGGACATTACCGCCAGAAAGAACCATACGCTCAGGCGATGAGCCTCCCTGCCGCGCAAAAGCCTTCTGGCCTCCTGAAACATCATGGACCATGATAAACCCGCTCCGGCTCTCAGCGGCACATCCGGTTTCATGTCCGCAAATGATCTGTCACTTTCTATTTTCCGGTCCACGGCCTCCAGCTTCATCACGGGCCGCTTTCCTTCCTTCAGAACAGGAATGTCTCTCATCCTTGTGCTGCTTATGGTACGGCTGTCATTCGTCTTGACAATGATCTTGTCCTTCAGTACGGCTATCGTCAGCTCCGCAGGGGCACAGCCTTCCTCCGTCAGCACCCGGATCCGAAGCTCCTCTGAGGACAGCTCCTGCTCTCTGTAATCTCCCGCATACAGGGTACTGCCAATGCTGGCTGACAGATCCGTTCTCACCCAGGACTCGCTGTCCTCCAGAACCTTTCCGTCGCCCAGCGTAATGATTCTGTCCGCAAAGAAACGGGCAATATTCTGCTCGTGGGTCACCATAACCACAAGGCTGGTTCTGGATATTTTTCTTAACAGGGTACAGATATTGACCGTATTTTCCTCGTCCAGATTTCCGGTGGGTTCGTCCGCAAAAATAACCCGCGGCCTTCTTGCCAGTGCCCTGGCTATAGCCACCCGCTGCTGCTGTCCCCCGGACAGCTCTCCTGCAATCCGCCTGGAATAACGGGCCATATTGACCGCCTCCAGCGCCTCCCGCACCCGGTCCAGCTTTTCCCTGTGGCTCAGTTCCAGAGAATGCAGCCCCAGATACACATTATAGGCGACGCTGTGCTCCGGCAGCAGATAATAGTTCTGGAAAATATAGCTGAAGCTGCCGTTTCGCTCCTGTTCGTATCTGCGTGTGCCGGATCTGGAAACACTGACCCTGTCGGTGACAATGGTTCCGCTGTCAAAGCTGTCCAGGCCGCCCACCGCGTTCAGCAGGCTTGTTTTTCCGCAGCCGGACACCCCGACAATACACACGAAGCCCGTGTCCGGCAGCGTAATCGAAATGTCCTGCAGCACATGATTGGCGCCGGCGCTGTTTGGGTCATAGGTCTTATTTAATCCGCGAATCTCTATCATATCATTCCCCCTCCATCTTCAAATCCGTCTCTTCCAGGCTGTAAGGGTAAACCTGCCTGCTGACGGTGTTCTGAACCCACAGGGATGTCAACAGGCCTGTGGCCAGATGGATCAGGGCAAAGAGGAAAATATAGGGTACGGATAAATATTTCAGGATATGCGCAATCTGTTCCACACCGACCGCGCCGAGACAGCATATGACCACGGCCGCCAGCACCTGGCCGGCCATCGTAAAGCCCAACATCTGCCACACCACGGACCATCTGGCCGTGCGGCACCCAAGCCCCAGGTTTGCCAGCAGGCGAAATTCCCCTGTTTCCATGCCGAACATGGCCCGGAGCACCAGAACCTGCAGAAAAAAGGTGGCCAGAAAAGCAAGAATACAAATCTTCAGGGTCTGCAGCCGTTCCGCGGCCAAACCTTCATTCTGTTTCGTAGTGCCCGCCTGATAGGGCGAAATGGCAGAATAACCCAACCCGCGAACCGCCTCCAGCACCCTGTCAGTGTACGCGTAATCAGAAATGGTAAGCGCCGCCATATCACTGCCGCCCACATCCGTCAGCAGTTCAAATTCCTCCCGCTCTACCAGGTAACAATGCCTGTAGGTCACATCGGGCGCCTGTCCGTAAACCTTCAATATCACCTGCTTAAAGCTCCCCGGAATGTCAAAGTAAAATTCCCTGTCGTGGAACATCTGCCAGGTATCAACAAACCCGGACATACTCCGAATAAGCCTGTATACCTCCTCCCAGAGAGATTTTGCGGCAAGCGCGGACAGCACAACTCTTCCCTCCATGCCTGTACCGGAACTCCAATCTATATCCGTAAGCTCAAATCTTCCTTCCTCGTAAGGCATGAAAATATAGCCCTCCTCCCGGAAATAGCAGGTTATGGATCTGCCCATTTCCTGGGAAAAATAGAGTCCGCTTCCCCGGTCGGTCACTCCCGTCACCGTGACCTTCATCTTGATATACTGATCCTCCCCCCAGTTTTTGGAATCCCTCAAATAGACCGGAATTTCCGTCCCGATCAGTTCCTCCCCTCCAAAAGCCGCCACCTCGTAAATTGTCTCAGGCAGCCGTCCTGCCGTCAGGAAAGAACTGCCCTCGGGAAGACAGGGAACCGTCTGCACAAAAAAGCTGTTGCCGGAAAAAGTTACGGCTTCTTCCAGGACATCCTCCAACGCGCCATGATCACTCGAGGGACGGTAATAATGAAGCCGATAATCAATATCCTGCCTGTAGTAGTAATTGATATCAGTCAGATAGCCATAGGGTTCCACAAGCTCCACATACTCCAGAGCAAGCAGGTGCCCCCAGTCTTCCTGTTCCAGCGCCGCGGTCCCCTGCTCCGGATCCTCCTTCACAACCAGAATACGGGTATCACTGCCGTTTGCAAAGGCAGAATTGTCATAGTATCTGGTAAACGCATCATCCAGATTCACCACAAAGGTTCCCGCAAAGGCAAACATGGCAAATGCCGTCATCACAAAAAAGAGCAACGTAACAGCAGCCCACACCGGCCGTGAACCGATCTGAAGGACCGCCGTGTAAAAGCTCAGACACCGGGCATTCCGGGCAGTTTTTTCCCTCTCCGGTTCCTGTGCACACTCTCTTGCAGGCCGCAGAGGTGCATCGGAAGCAATCACGCCATCCCGGATGGTGATCTGCCGGGTGGCATACTCCTCCGCCTCCCCGAAATCATGGGTAATCATAATCACCAGACGCTCTTCGGCAGCGGCGGCCAAAAGCCGGATCACCTTTGCACTGTTCTCGCTGTCCAGGTTTCCAGTGGGCTCGTCCGCAATCAGGACAGGCGCAGGCTTGGCCAGGGCCCTCGCAATTGATAAACGCTGTTTCTGACCGCTGGACAGCTTCGCCGCCCTTCTGTTCTTCTCGTCATAGAGCTCCACCTGCCGAAGAATTTCCTCCGCCTTTTCCGCCGCCTGCTTTCTCTCCATTCCGGTGAGCACCAGGGCGCTGACCACATTTTTCAGCACGGTACAGCCGGGCAGGATATCATAGCTCTGCGAAATAAAGCTGACGGCATCGCAGCGGTAACGCTCCCAGTCGGCGTGACCGTAATGAGAAGTGGGCCTTCCGTTTACGGTCATCTCCCCGTCCTCGTAGGAAAGGATTCCCGCCATGACCTTTGCCAACGTGGACTTTCCGCTGCCGCTTTCCCCCGTTACAGCCACAAACTCCCCCTTCCGGAAGGAGAGGCTGATACCGTTTAAGCCCATTACCACCGACTGACCAGAGGTATAATATTTTGAAACATCCTTCAGACAAAGCAAATTCCCATCATTTGATGCAGTCATATTGTCTCTTCTCTCTTATGCTATATTTAATAATTGTACTTATTCTATCACATTCGCCACTTTAGTTCAATACAGTAATGCAGAAATGAATTGCCGTTAAAAACCTCCTGGAGATTTCAGTCAGCGCCTGCCTTCTCTCTCCTCCAGCCACCGCAGTGCATTCCTGATCCCATCCTCATCCACATCCGTAGTGACATAATCCGCCACCGCCTTCACATCCTTCGCGGCATTCCCCATGGCGATGCTGACGCCTGCACAGGTCAGCATGGGAATATCGTTGTTGCTGTCTCCCACAGCCACCGTTTCGCTCATGGGAATTCCAAGATGCCTTGCCATATAGCGTATGGCACTGGCCTTGGAATACCCTGCGGGCATGATCTCATAATATCCGCCCAGACGGTCTACAAAATCCAGCATATCTGCAAATTCCTGCCGGAAGGTATCCATTTTCTCCACCTTATCTGCATAGGCATAGAATTTGTCAAAATGTCCCGGCGCCTCCTCAAAGGTTCCGTAACCCATTCCGTCAAACCGATGCTTAAACTCCCGGAAGGAAGCCGTGAAAATTCTTTCGTCACTGTCCCAGTAGTTTTCCTCACTGCCCTCCAGACACGCGTCGATCCCGTGCCTGCGCAGTCCTGCCACAATCCTGTGGGACTCCTCCTCCGAAAAGGTCCTGTGAAACAGCGTCTCTCCGCGGTAGACAATCATGGTGCCGCAGCCCATGGCCAGACCGTCAAATTCCGTCAGCCCGGTCACGTCGGCCCCCACCAGTTTTCCGCTCCTGCCTGTGTTAATCATACAGATATGTCCCAGGGACCTGGCCCGCTGAACAGCCTCCTTTGTGCTCTCCAGCATCACATGGGACTGTTCTCCGATCAGGGTTCCGTCTATATCAAAAAATATCAGCATTCCAACATCCCCTCCTTTTTGTCTGTTTGCCGTGTTCGGTCGCCGCGGGCGCAAGCACCCGCTTCGAACATCCTTCGCTTCTGACTCTGCACAATAAGCAGACTCGAAAAGCTTTGCTTTTCTCGTTCGCGTTGCTCGTCATTAGCTCAGGCTGGTCGCCGCGGGCGCAAGCACCCGCTTCGGACATCCTTCGCTTCTGACTCTGCACAATAAGCAGACTCGAAAAGCTTTGCTTTTC
>CAJUJU010000065.1 GCA_910586835.1 uncultured Acetatifactor sp. | reverse complement strand
CACCGTCACTCTTTATATCGTCTCCCTGCTCATCAGTTTCTTTATGGTAGGTGGCAGAAAGAAAAAAGCCTGATCTGACCCAAAAAAGAATCTGCCGCACCGGTTTACCTTTCCGGTGCGGCAGTTTTTTATGAATCAGAAGCATCCTGATTTTCTCTGTGTTCCTTCATTCTCTGCCGGATCTGCTCCTCCAGCGACTCTTCCATGACCACCTTCACGTCCTTAATCTCCATTCCGCTCATTCCGAAGAACAGCCTGATGAAGAAGGTATAGTGGAACAGCGGGACAGGAAAGCGCACCGTCTTCGTCTGCCACTCCTTCTCGGAGCCTGCCAGCGTCACAGTCTCCACCAGCTGCTTATCCTGGAACACGGAAACGGGAAGCTGCGCCAGATCCGTCGCTCCGGCAGACGCCCTGCAGGTGAACTCCAGCCGGAAGAATCCTCTCTCCTTCACCGCCACCTGAATGGTGGTATTCTTTCCCTTTGCCGTATCAATCAGAGAGGAGTCCACCTGTGCCTCATCCTGCACTTCCACCTTCAGAATGCGGCCCGTAGACAGGTTTTCCTCCTCGGAATACCTCTGCAGCTCTTTGTCAAGCTCGGTCTCTCTTCCGATCTTTCTCAGATAGGCCGGGGAGGCCAGCAGGAAGCGGCAGATATTTGCGGCGCTCCTCTGAAGCTCGCCTCTGGTGAGCTTTCCGTTGCTCAGTCCCTCCATGGAATTATCCTGGCTGGAATTGCTCAGAGAGTCGCCGGTCACCATGTAAATATCGTTCTGGCTGCGCACCATGGCCGCCGTGTTTTGGATGGAGGCGGGCTCGCCCTCGTCGTTTGCCTTTGCCCACCAGTCGGTCATGACAATGCCCTGATAGCCCCACTCGCCCCGGAGGATCGTGGTCAGAAGGTCGTAGCTTCCCGCCGTCCACAGGCCGTTCACCGGTCCATAGGTAGACATTATGGAACGTGCCTGACCCTCTCTCACAGCAATCTCGTAGCCCTTCAGGTAAATCTCCCGCAGCGCCCTCTCCGAAACCACAGCCTCCGCAAAGTTCCTGCTGTGTTCCTGATTATTGCAGGCAAAATGCTTAATCGTACCTGTCACGTCATATTTCTGCATACCCAGAAGCTGAACCGCAGCCATTCTTCCCGTGAGCAGCGGATCCTCGGAAAAATACTCAAAGTTTCTTCCGTTCAGCGGATTCCTGTGGATATTCATGCCCGGCCCAAGCAGAGTGTCTACCTGGTTCTTCCGAAGCTCCAGTCCCTCCCACTCATACAGCTCTCCCACCAGCTCCTCATTGAAGGTGCAGGCCAGGCTGGTTCCGTTGGGCATGGCAAAGGCAATGGTGCCGCAGTCCATACGGATACCGCTGGGGCCATCCGCACAGCAGCCGGCAGGAATGCCGTAATTCAGCAGCGCCTCCGTGACGCCGCCGAAGGCTCCCGCCGTTCCGGGCGTGACCTTGGGCGAACACATGCCCTCGCCTCTGATCATACAGCAGAGCTCCTCGTCCGTCAGCTGCGCCAGGAACTCTCCCATGGACACCTTTCCCGACTCCACATCCCAGAGACGATAGCCCTTGTCCCCGGTACAGGCATACTCCTCCGGCAGCCTCTCCCTTCTTCTCAGCATGGGATCCTTCGTCCGAAGCACCGCCTGCTGCCATGCAGTCTCATATACCCCGTCCGCCCTTCTGGCTCCCGGTCTCATGCACTCGAAAGCTGTCACCGGCGCATAGGCCTCCTCCAGCTGTTCCGTAACCACCAGCTCTTCGCAGGTTACGGCTCCCGCCTCCACAGCATCTCTTACGTTAACGCCTGCATAAAACAGATATTCACCCGCCTCCAGCACATAGCAGGACTTATGTCCGGTGACGCCGCTGTCATCATAGGAAGCAACGCGGGACACGGGAACCTTGATTTCCAGCTCCTCTGTCTCACCCGGTGCAAGCTCCTTTGTCTTGCCAAAGCCGCAGAGCACCCTGGCAGCCTTCCCCAGCGCACCCTGAGGCGCCTGACAGTATACCTGTACTACCTCTTTTCCGGCACAGGCTCCCACGTTTTTCACCCGGGCCCGGACTGTAACTCCTTCCGGCACTGTTGTACCGGAGTTTTCCTCTGCCTTTCCGGCCTCTTTACACGAAAGGCTTCCCAAAACCTCTGCACTCACTTCAAATTCCGTATAAGACAGGCCGAATCCGAACGGATACAGTACCTTCTCCGGCGCGAAGGTGGAAAAATAGCGATAACCTACATAAATGTCCTCCGCATAAAAATTTCTCTTGGTATCGCCGTAGTATTTCGTGGAGGGATAGTCTGCAATATCATATGCAATGGTATCCGCAAGCCTTCCCGAGGGACAGACATCACCGGTCAGCACATCCAGCACGCCGCTGCCGCCCTCCTGTCCTCCCTGCCACACATACAGAACCGCCCCGGGACAATACCTTTCCACCCACTTCATATCAATGATGTTTCCCGTATTCAGCAGTACCACGGTACGCTCAAATACAGCACACACTGTTTTCAGCAGCTCTTCCTCTGTTTTCGTCAGCAGATAGCTGCCTTCCTCCGCCTTGTTATCCTTATCCTCTCCCGCAGTCCGCCCGATGATAATCACTGCCGTGTCGGATTCTCTGCGCGCGCTCTCGGCCAGCTGTGCGGAGACCGGCATCTCCTCCTGAAACCAGGGCTCCTGTGCCCATCCCTTTCCCGTGTCAAAGGGATGGCTTTCCAGCCACTCCTCGTACACCTTTCTCAGCTCCTGGTTCAGCACAAAGAGGCCATCCTGCTCCAGCGCCTCCCGGATTCCCGTCACATAAGCGGTATTTACCAGACCTCCCGAACCGGTTCCGCTCTTATAGTAGCAGAACTGGCTTCTGCCGAACAGAGCGATTCTGCTGCCCGCAGGAAGAGGAAGAAGCCCTCCCTCGTTCCTCAACATTACAATGCCCTCAGCCACCGCCTTTCTGGCTGTCGCCGCATACTGTTCTGTGGAATACTTCTTTTTCCCCATGTTGTCAACCACCCTTTCCTTCCTGTTTCTATTCAGGCATTTGCGAAACACCCGTTTCTGCAAAGCAAATTGTGCATTTTATATATTCTATAAGCAGACCCTTGATTACCGCCGGTACTTAGCTGCCGTGCTTTGGCAGCTTATGTTCCGCTGCGGTAATCTCGGAGCGAAAGCGTGTCTGTGTTAGAATATATAAACTGCACAATGGCATTTACCACAGTACCTGTTTCGCAATTGCCTGCTGTTTTTCTACTTCAGCCTCTGCGCCCTCTCCGCTATGGACTTGTTGAAATTGATCACATTGTGGTCATAGTTTTCATTCATCAACGTGGAATGAATTAAAAAATCCGCAGTAGCCTTATTGTTGGCAATCGGTATATCGTACACCTGCGCGATGCGCAGCAGCGCTTTCACATCGGGATCATGGGGCGCAGCCGTGAGAGGATCCGAAAAGAACACCACGAAGTCGATCTTTCCCTCCACAATCTTTGCACCGATCTGCTGGTCTCCGCCCAGAGGGCCGCTGTTATAGCCCTTTACGGGCAGCCCCGTCTCCTCCGTTATCATTCGGGCCGTGGTTCCTGTGCCGCAGAGAAAATGTCCCCGCAGAATCTCTTCATTGTCTCTGCACCACTGAATCAGCTCTGCTTTTTTGCCGTCATGCGCAATCAGGGCAATGTTTTTCTGCTTTCCAATCGTCAGAGTAATATAATTCTGTTCCATAAGATCCTCCCTGTCTTTTCTGTCTTTTCCGTCTTTTCTGTCTTTTCTGTCTTTTCTGTCTTTTCTGTCTTTCTACATCTTCCTGCCGTTTCTTTCTTTTCAGCCTTCCATATCATTCCTTCATGCCGTCCCTGACGTCAAACAGAAATGAAAAACCCTATTCTTTCCCTTTTCCCGGAATCTGTCTGTCCGGGTCTTCTCCCTTACGAAAATGCAGCGCTTTCCTTCCCAGCGCCCTGCCCCCGGTTTTCAGAAGCTCCAGCACCACGGAGTATACCAGCGTCACCGCCGCAAGCGCAAAAAAGATCAGTCCTGCCTGCCGGAAGGAATAAATAAAATCCCGGTAGATGGCCAGATAGAAAAAGGTGTGTACCAGAAAAATATTCATGGAATGCCTGCCAAAGAACGCAAGCACCTGCCGGATCACCGGAATCCGGCCCGCGATCTCCCCGCCAAACCAGCACAGAAGCAGCGCCACAGGGGCGTCTACAATCCACAGGAAGTAGGTGTGTACCATATAATTCTGCCGGATCAGCACACTCACCGCAATCAGACCCAAACCCAGAAGTCCCTTCCACAGTCTGTTCCGCTTCCAGGAAAAAATCCGCTCAAACCAGCTCTCCTGCGCTGCCGCCGCCCCCAGCGCCGCCGTCACCAGATACCGCTCCACTCCCTCTTCCAGCGAAACCGCCAAAGGTAACAGCACCGCCAGAATCAGCACATAGTTCCCGATCTTTTTCGTCAGCAGGTAAAGAAAAGGCGTTCCGAAAATGATCAGTATGGCCACCGCCATATACCACCAGGTCATATTCATGGTGGGGGTGCCGAAAAACTGCGCCAGCCCAAGCATATCCACAATGCCCAGCATTCCCCCCTGCCAACCCTTTCCATAGAGTCCGGCATAGTTGAAATAACGGAACCACAGCAGATTGATACTCAGATACATTACCGCAAAGTTACCCATCAGCCTGGCGCATCGCTTGGCCGCTCCCTCCATCATCCGGGCTGGCGTCAGCTCCCGCTCCCGCATCAGCCCTCTGGTGATACCGTAGGCACTCAAAAACACAAACACCGCCACGCAGATATTTCCGTAACCGCTGAGTGTCAGAAACGTCTCCTGGGAAAACGGAGCATGGTTCACCTGCAAGGTTTCCAGCAGCTCCCGTGATTCAAATAAATGGTAGAAGAGCATCAGCAGAATGGCAATACCCTTTACCACAAGTGTGTCATTTTTGTCAAAGTTTTTCTTAATCTGCATTTCCTTCACTGCCCTGCCTCCCTCGTTTCATGCCCTCCGATGATCCCATACAGAAAGGGGAGCGTAAATAAAATGGGGTATGCATATCTTGGATGCAGGTAAAAGCAGGGCGATGCCATGCAGATCAACAGGCTGACGAACAGCGGCACAAGCAGGATCCCCGCCCTTTTTCTGCCCCTGAGGGCAACTCCGGCAAGGATAAACAACAGCCAGGTGTACATACCTACATTTTCCAGCAGCGCCAGCAGCGGAATAAACTCCGCAAAACGATACAGGAAAATCAGAATCTTGTCCGCACCGGGAAACAGCCCACCCTGCCGGAACAGATCGCTGGCCGCCTCATAGCGCACGGCATTCGTCACCCCCGGGTCAAACCAGCCGTAGACATGTGCCAGAAACGCCTCTGCATAAACGGACGGATGCTTCAGAAAACAGGTAAACCACACTTTAAAATACTGCGCCAGCCGGCCCGGGCCGCTGTCCCTTTGATACAGCGCCTTCACCGGATCCGAAATATCGGGATCATAGCTTGCCGCCACCACATCCACATTTGCCAGGACACCTTCTATGGCCGCCTTTTCCTCCTGCGACAGTTCCTGTCGGTAAAACTGCAGGTATCTGGCCGTCTGCTGAAAGGGAATGGAAAGCATTTCCGCCACACTGCCCCTCTCCGCAGACAGTCCGCGAACCAGCAGTTCATTTCCGGCTCTGTATGTCAAAAACGGAAGCACAGCCAGACACAGCAGCAATGCCAGCCGTTTCCCGATCCGGATCTTACCCACCCCGATCTTCTCCACGGCTTTCCCCCTGGAAAAAATGCTCTTGCACGCCACAACAATGCCTGTCAGCACCACCATATAAATTCCGTTGTTCCGCAAAAGCCCCACCAGCACCTGAACCAGTATCAACCTCAGCCAAAACAGGGGCCTTCTGTCTTCCATCCCCTCTGTCACCAGCTCCTCCAGCAACAGCATGTACCAGATCACCGCCGCAAGAAAAGGCACATCCTTCACTGCAGTGGACGCCATGTTGGAGTACATGGGTGCAAACACATACACACATACCACAGCAAGCCTCACCGCCAGGGACACCTGCCTTTTTGCAAGTCTTGCCATCGTGGCCGCCAGGGCAGCCGCCAAAGCAGAAGCCTGCAGCAGCACATATACAAAAAGACCCGCATCGTTTCCCCCGGTCACAAGCCTGCCCACTTTGATGAAAGCGCTGACAATCAGAGTGTGCAGCAGCGGGTGATGGGCGGAATAGGGTGCCAGTCCCAGCCCCTGTTCAATCTGCCCGAGACAATCATAACACAGATTACCCGGATAGCTCAGAAGCAGAACAGGCATCCAGAGCAGCATCAAAAGCAGAAATACGTTTCGGAAACAGTTTTTGCCCAAAAAACTTTCCAGTCTTTCCGGCCTCCAGTCTGAATTGACAGCTCTTTGATATACGCCCAGAAACAAGGCAATCAGAAAACGGAACAGAATCCCATACCCGGCAAAAGCCAACAGGAAACCGATCACACGGAATCCTCCGCCAAAGCAAAGACTCCAGTTTCCCGCCAGGGCATAGCTTTGTCCCACCAGCAGACAAAAAGAAAAAAAGAACGGAAGCAGCCTGCCCGAATACTGCTTCTGACAGTCCATCTGTCTCATGCGGAGAACAAATATCAGGGCCATCACAAAAATTAACAGACCGCTGAAGCTGTATTCCCCCAGCAAACCTGTCACCTGCGCATAAAGATAGTGTATCACGGATTTGTAGTCTTCTCTGTTCAGCACCGGGCTGAACCTCATCTGTAAGGCACAGGCAATCAGCATCGCCTGCAAGACGGCAGATAATTTGTTCCGAAGCTTCATGATAATATCCTTTCCAACTCATATTATCATTTCCTTCCACATCGGTCAATCAATAACTGCAACGCAGGACTGCCGAATACTGTTTTTTCAGAATCAACGGACAACCGCCGGATACCGTTTCTTTCATGCACGGTTCCGGCGGAAAATCAGCGTTACAGCTGGCGCCTGAGAGATACATTTTGGGCCATTTTAGCCATAGGCGCCTTATAAAATGCCAAAAACAGCAAATACTCCAGGAAACTGCAGATCAAAATCAACGCCAGCCCTGACACAGCCGTCAGTCCAAAGGCCTTCCAACCGCTGCCGAATATGCCGCTGATCCAGGCCTCACTATGAGAGTAGCCGGCATAGAAGCTCAAGAAAGCCGCAAAAAATAAGACAGTACCCACCACAAAATATTTATATACCACTCCGGAATAGATCAGAACCACTCCCATGACCCCGGCTGTAAACACAATCTGCATACAGGCGGCTTTCAGCATTTCCGGCCTGAAACAGGAGACAACCCCAGTACACAACAGCGTAACCCCATAACCCATCAGGATACAGAAGGTGCTCAGCGCTGTGGGAACAGATGTCATCAGTCGCTTTTTTGCGGGAGATGCCTGCACCATGTTTGAAATATTTACGGAATAATATAACTGAATCACAAATACCTCCGCCATCATAAAGAAATACCCGCCCGGAAGGGTGCTGGGAAAGCTGCCGGATAAGACTACACTGATCCCACACATAAACACTCCCAGAAGAATGGCAATCATACTGCCTGCCAGGTTGACGATACGTCCATGACCGAATTTCAGTATTTTAAAACCCATTTTTAAATCACTTATCATAATATCCACCCTCCACCTTTTTCATTGCCACCCATACCGCCAGAATACCGGCCGCCGTGCCCAGCCCTGCGTATATCGCAATAAGCGTATTCACGGATACCACGCCCATGGACAGCAGCACACAACAAACTGCTGCCGCAGCTGACACCAGGTATCCCGCCAGCACATTGATATAAAAATAACTGAAAAATCTTGTGATCAGAACAGCCGCTGTAGACAGGCTGAAGACTGCCAGCAGGGGCATGACCAGGTCTGCCCGGATACTGATCTGCCTCCTTGCCAGTCCCGCTTCCAGCAGACAGCACACTCCAAATATACCTGTGGTCATCACAGAGCGCCGCATCAGATCCAGGGCCAGAGCACTTTTTACAACGGACATCCCCCTCGCAGAAGTCTTCAGATAATCCATCTTCTCCGCGTGTTTCTCCTGTATCCCTCCCAGGAACCATGTGTCTGACACAACCTCGGCAAAAATCAACGTACACAGAATTGACATGATACCACTGGTCCTCATTTTCATCAGTATCACCATAATCAATTCCATCCCTATACAAAACAACGGTACTCCCAGATACAAAAACAGACGATATGCCCGGGAGGTAAACACCAGATAACTTTTTATGCTTCGCTTCATACTGACCTCCACTAAAACTTCAGGCTCGTGTTTGCCTTCATCACGGCGACACTGATCTGGAACAGGGTAGGTGTCTCCACGCAGATATCCATCCCCGCAAGCTTATCCATGTTCTCGGACAGGCAGATGCCCTCAAAACCATAGGCGCTTCTGTTCATGGTGTACAGAATCTTTTCTGCCCTCTCCGCGTCTGCGGCCTCTCCCTTCACCGAGACATACTTTTCCTTCAGGTCTTCCACAAAGCCCTGTTCCACTATGGTTCCATTCTCCATGATAACGGCGTAGTCCGTCACGTTTTCCATATCTGCAATATTGTGCGTGGAGAAAAACACGGATCGTTCTCCGTTCCCCTGCTCCAGATATTCCCTGATGATATCACAGAGCTTGTCACGCATCAGCGGATCCAACGGGGAAGCGGGCTCATCCAAAATCAGCAGGTCGGTATCCCTTGCCAGCACTGCTGCCAGCATCAGCTTCATGCGGTTTCCGTCGGAAAGCTTTTTCACATCCTTTGTCACACCGGTGGGGATATTCAGTTCTTCGCAGACCGCCTGGAATCTGTCCCTGTGAAATCCGTCAAACAATACTTCGCTGATCTCCTCCACCTGTCCTACCGTCCAGTGAGGCAGAAAATAACTGCCCGGGCCGGTATATCCGATCCGCTCCTGCACACTGCCGCTCAGCTTCTCCTGCCCGTCAAAGTAAAGGATCTCTCCCTCATAATCCAGGCGAATACCCGTGAGAAGATTCAGCAGCGTTGTTTTTCCCGCGCCGTTCTCTCCGATCAGCGCCGTTGCATACCCCTTTGGAATGTGAAGCTCCGGTATGGAGAGTTCAAAGCCTTTAAACTTCTTCTTCAGATTTACCGCTTTCATCACACTTTTTGATTCCATAATCCATTTCCCTTCCTTTTCTTCTTACCTTGCCAGACATGCCGTCCGCGACGCAGACAATGTCGGAAACACTGTTCTTCAGACCTCGCATTCCAACAGTGCTGTCAGCGTCTCCTGCAGCTCTGCATTTGTCATCCCCGCGACCTGTGCCGCATGGATGGCTTCCAGCAAAGCCTCCTCCACCCTGCGCAGGTGTTGTTCCCGCAGCATCTCACTGTCCTGTGCATTGACATAAAACCCTTTCCCCTGGGCAGCCGTCACAAGACCTTCCGCTTCCAGCTGTTCATATGCCTTCATCGTGGTGATAACGCTGATCTTCAAGTCCTTTGCCAGACTGCGGATCGAGGGAAGATATTCCCCCTCCTTCAGTCTGCCCGCCAGAATATCGGCTCTCAGCTGATCTGTGATCTGCTGATAAATCGGTATACCCGAATTTTGCAATAGTTTCAAAGTGGCCACCTCTTTCAACTGTTTATATGTTATATATACAGCATAATCAGTTTGATGTCAATAGAAAAAACAGAAAAAAAGAGTGCCCCACCAGGGACACCCTTTCTCCATTCTTTTTTATCCTGCCTGTCTCTTTTCCTGTGCCGCCTTTGACCAGAGAATTATAGTGACAAAGAACATAACCAGGGAACCTATCAGCGCAACACTGTATGCCTTTCCGAGAAGGCTTCCGCTGCGGACACCTTCTTCGTTTGCATACATCTTTCCTCCTGCCAGATATACCTTTACCGTTTTTCCCTCCTGATAGGAATAAGCATTATGTGCATTTATCAGATCGTAATTTTCTCCGTCATACCGGACAACCACCTCATATACTGTCTGCCTGGATGTAGAGTATCGTGTTCTCACCGTCCGCTCTACGGCCTCCGAGCTGATCACCGTCGCCTCTACCTCCGTATATTCCAGGTCTGCGTTCCCCATTGGCCCTCGCAAAAGCACGGTGGCTACAATGCACAATACCGTCAATACGCCGCAAACAATTACCTTCTTCATGAAAATTTCCTCCTTGTCGTGTCCAAGTACACCGATGGGATGGCCATTCGGCCGTCTCCTGCCTTGAATATGGTCATTTACCTCATGATTGCTCTGCAATCACGATGGGATGGCCATTCGGCCGTCTCCTGCCTTGAATATGGTCATTTTACCTCATGATTGCTCTGCAATCACGATGGGATGGCCATTCGGCCGTCTCCTGCCTTGAATATGGTCATTTTACCATATGGACATCTTTTTTTCCAGAGGTTGTTCAGAGAAGTCCGCATTTGTATTTCAGCGTAAGGATTCTCCGGACGCTTTCCTCCAGCCGCTCCTGTGTGATCTCGTCGGATTCAACCGCGGCAATCAGCGCATCCGCAGCCTCCTCCAGGTCTTCCGGACAGAGAAGGACATCCACACCTGCCTTCACGGCTTTAACTGCAATCTCTCCGCTGTCATAATGCTTCGTCATCGCCTTCATTTGAAGGCTGTCCGACATCACCACGCCTGCAAAGCCCATTTCCTCCCGCAGCAGCTCCGTAACCAGCCGATAAGAAAAAAGCGCCGGCTCATCCTCCACGTCCGCAATAATCAAATGTCCCATCATCACGGCGTCCGCCCCGGCATCGATTCCCGCCTGAAAGGGAATCAGTTCCTGAGCCCGAAGCTCCTCCAGAGTCTTGTATACATAAACCGAACCATTGTGGCTGTCCCCGGAGGTGTCCCCGTGTCCCGGAAAGTGCTTCAGAGTACACGCCACACCGTTTTCCCGAAATCCCCTGACAGCGGCAGCAACCAGCTCCGCCGCCTGTTCAAAGTCATCGCTGTAGGCACGGTCCCCGATCACCGTGTTGTCCGGGTTGGACCAAACATCCGCCACCGGAGCCAGATCCATGTTAAATCCGCAGGCTGACAGATCGGCAGCAATTGTTCCCGCATTCCTCTCCGCTCCCTCAGGCCCTTCCTCCCTGTATTCGTACATGGGCCCCACCCGCGTAGTACCGACGGTATCCATCAGCCGATTCACCCGGCCTCCCTCCTCGTCACAGGTCAGGATAAGGGGAATCCGGGCGTAGCTCTGCACGGTCTCCATCATTGTCCGCACCTGTTCCTGGCTGACCATATTGCTTTTGTCATAGAGAAGTCCTCCCACCGGATAGTTCTCCAGCGCTTCCCGTGTCTTCTCTCCGGCCTGAGTCACCTTGCGAATTCCGGTAATGGATGAGGGGTACACAATAAAAAGCTGATATACCTTTTCCCGCAGCGTCATTTCCGCAATCAAAGCTTCCACCTCCTGGGGCGAAGTTTCTGCTTCCGATATAACGGACGATTCCACGGACCCCTCCGATTCCGCCCCTGTGGAAGCCCCTCCGGGCATTTCTGCTGCAGCGGACGACTCTCCGGAGGCTTCTGCTTCCAACCCTTCCGCTTCCGACGCAGAATCGCCTTCCTGGGTATTTCCCCTTTCCCCGCTGCCTGCCATGTCTTCCGACAACGACGTCTCCCTCGTTCCCGCATCGCCTGCCCCCTCCGGCTGACGAAGAAAAAACACCGCGGCCAAAACCAGGCATCCCAGAACAAGCAAAACTCCCAGGCCGCCCCCTGATCCTCTGTCATATCTTTTTCCATTTCTCAATTTTGGGCTCCATTCCGCAGCAATCTCCTGTCAAGCTTCTCACTGCTGTATTTGCTTCATTATAAATGTATATTTTTTAATATGCAAGATTTTGCCGGGACCGGTTGTTTATTTTTCCAATCTGTGCTAAACTGGCAGAAGTGAGTATTATGTTCAATAGTTTATTAATCCGTTATTTGCATGCAAAATTTTTGTGAATAGATCAGAAGGGGGAATATACCGTTGAATGAAGTAAAATGGAATGACCGATTCAATATCGGCGTAGAGGGGATTGACAAAGCGCATCGTCGTCTTTTTTCGATTGTGAGCAAACTGATCAGCCTGAATGAAGACGAGACAAAGCAGCAGCACGCCTGCAGGGAAGGAATCAAATATTTTAAAAATTACACCACAAAGCATTTTGCGGAAGAAGAGGCCTACATGAAGTCCATCGGCTATGCCGATTACGACATACATAAAAGCCTGCACGACAATATGCGCGACAAAACCCTGCCCGCCCTGGAACAGGAGCTGGAGGAGCAGGATTACTCTGTAAAATCTGTTCAGCATTTCCTGGGAATCTGCGTAGGGTGGCTCAACGGGCATATCATGATTGAAGATCATGCCATCACCGGAAAAACCACAAAGAAATGGGTGCACCAGGGTTCAGAAAACGAAATGGACTCCCTGGAAAAGGCAATTTCCCAGGCCTTAGATAAGCTTTTCCGGGTAAAGGCACAGGTGATCAGCGAGCATTACAGCGGAGAAGACTTTTCCTCCGGAAAGGCACTCTGCTACCGCCTGACCTATACCTGCGCAGACGCCAAGCGTCCATTACTTGTCTACCTGATCTACGGAGAAAATATGATTCTTTCCATGCTCAGTGAGACCCTGGATCAGCCTGTCAAAAAAGTAGACAAAACGGTTATCAGCGCTGTAAAAATAATCTCACAGAGATTTATGGACTGCCTGTCCTGCCATTTTGTCCTGCCCACCCGGCATCAGCTTCAGAAGGTGGATATGCTGACCTTTGCACAGGTGGCGCGTCTCTTTGCCATGGAAAAGCAATATCCTCCTTACAGCCTGCTGTTCAGCACGGAGAAGAAGGACTACTTTGCTTTTTGTGTAAAAAATTAATCAGTTTTGATATCTGATCTGCTCTTCCTGAATCAGGGAACAGCAGATCGGATCAGAGCTGTCCAGATCCTCCCGATACATATCCACAGCTGTGATCTGATGATTGTCATAGGTTGTATAGTAATAAACCCCTTTGTCGGCATTGCAGCAGGAGGTATAGATGGTCATTTCATAGCTTCCGCCTTCCACCTCACAGCAGCCCCGCTGCTGGTCTACCGAGCCAAGGATATGAAAAAACTGGCTGACACTCTCCGATTCCGATTCGCCGGAAACGGCATTCATCCGCACAAAGGCAGCTCTGACAAAGCGGGATTGAGAAGACAGGTCTCCCGGAAGCCCCAGGGCCCCCATTCCACGACTGTACCGGTATAACGGCAGCTTCGCGGAAAAATGGTTTTCCGGTTCTCTGGAGGAGAGATTCATATAATTGTTCAGGTGAAACATCTGCTCGTCAAAAGGCGGATTGTTTGTCATCACGCCCACCAGATTATCGTACACCTTCATGCCGTCTCCGGTGGCTTCCACCGTTATGGCTTTCCCGCTGTCCGCAATGATCCAGTGAAGCTGGGCCGGCGGCAGTTTTTCATGAAAGGGCGTATTGATCAGATTGATTTTCTTTAAAAGTTCTTCCGCTTCCGAAACGGTAGCGCACTGGCCCAGAATCCACGGAATAAATTCAAATGTGGCCACGTTTTCCCGATCCGCCCGGCTTTCGTTATACTGCGCATTGCCCACAAAATTCAGCCCGGCCATTCCCAGTCCCTTTTCATTGACCGCATCATAGTAGAGCGGATAATCTCCTTCCACATGCGCCATTCCGATCATGGCAAAGTGTGTCTCCAGCTTTCCCATTTCCCGGAACAGAAAACAATATCTGCGCGGAGTTATGACAACCTGTTCCCCATAGGAAAAATCATTATCCAATGTCCGTCCAAAATAAAAATCCTTTGTCTTATAGGTTACCGCAGTACACATGGGAAACCTCCTTTCCAAACTTCCGGTTCCATTCCTTCCTGCCGCAAATTACAGAATTGATACCATTTGCTCATTCAGAAAAAACGAATGCTTCTTTATACTATCTCCCGGAACTGTCGATCTTATCCCGAATTTCCTGCATCTGATAATCCAATGCTTCTATGGAATCTGCACAGGCCTTCAGCCGCTGCTCAATCTCCCCCGTATCATGAATATCCTTTTTATATTTCAGCTTGTGCTCCAGACTTGCCCAGAAATCCATTGCTATGGTGCGGAACTGAACCTCCACCCTCATATATTTTTTGATATTGGGTAAAAAGATGGGCACTTTCAGAATCAGGTGAAGGCTTCTGTAGCCGTTGGTTTTCGGCGTTTTAATATAATCCTTTTCCTTCAGAAGAATGATATCGTCCTGCCTGATCAAAAGCTCTGCCAGACGGTAAATATCGTCGGGAAATGAGCAGATCACCCGCAGACCTGCCACATCCGCCACCTGCTCTCTGATATTTTCTATAGTGACAGGATAGCCCTTCCTCTCCAGCTTGCTGTAAATACTTTCCGGCGTCTTGAGCCTGCTTTTTATGGCCTCAAAGGGATTTCGCTTGTACTCCTCGGAAAACACGGCGTTCAACACCTTCAGCCTGGTCTCCACCTCCATAATGACCGACCGATACTCCATCATCAGCTTATTGAAGGGTCTTGCATCACTGAGTCTCTCCGCCTGCATTTGAATAATATGTGATTGCTTTTTCAGCGCCTCGGCCTGTTCTTCCACCTTCTGCTCCAGACGGTTCCTGCGGCTGAAGTGCTCTATGGTGCTTTTTACCCTGTTCCGGACAATAGAAGCGTCGAAGGGCTTGTGAATAAAATCGGAAACACCCAGTTCAAAACACTGGCTTTCTATCTCAGGCCCTGTCTCTCCGCTGATGATCAGAACAGGAACTCTCTCTATCCATCCCTTTCTTTTCATTTCCGCTATGACAGTAAAGCCGTCTATAATCGGCATCTGCAAATCCAGAAGAACTGCGGCCGTGTCGCTGTGATAGTCCTGCAGCTTCTGAAGCGCCTGTTTTCCGTTCACCGCTGTCTCCACAATGTACTCATTCTCCAATATGCTCTTTAACAGCTCCCGGTTTACCTCCGCATCGTCCACTACCAATATCTTTTGCATTTTCTTACCTCTTGCACGCTTTGGCACCTATGCCTTTGATTACTTAATAATTTTCTTGCCTCAAATTTCATATTCCGTAAATGTACATTTGATTGTATTGGCAATATACGCATTTATTTTAGCATAAAACAGTGGAGAAGTCATTGAAAAATACACAAAACATAGCTCCATAAATTCAACTTTTTGTTGCAATCAATTGAAATTCTGTGTTTACAAACTGCCTCAATAAAGTTCCCGCTGTCGTGGCCGTCTTTTACCGAAATGATTTAACCTTTCTCGACTGGGGTGAAATTGTTCAGCCTAAAGCTGATGGCGGAAGAACCACCAGCGTTTCCATAATGACAAGTTCAGGTGTGAGAAAAATGTGTGCAGGCTGGCTTGCCGTTATTGATGACAGCAGCTATATAAATGCCTTATCTAATAAAAAATGGATAAATTACAAAGTAAAAAAGGTATAAATTTGTCCCTTTTATTAAAAGAATATATACTCTTCTTTATACCTCAATTCAATAGTAGATATTTTTTCAAATTTCGTGATTTTCCTTCCACATTTCATCCCCTGGAGGCGCTGCAGGTAAAATAGATAATCTGATACTTCTCCCCCAGCTTTTCCAAAAAACCTCTGCAGGCATTGAGCTTTCTGTCGTCCAGGTTGGCAAAGGGATCATCCATAATCAGCACAGGAGCCTCCTCCTGATACATGGCATCCACCAGCGCTATTCTCAGACAGATTCCGATGAGATCCCTGCAGCCGGAGCTGAAAGCGGCAGTCTCCCGCTGCTTTCCCAGCTCATCCACCGTCACATTTGTGTTGGCGTCAATGTGGAACCGTTGGGAGCCTCCGCCGGAGATCATTTTATAATAAGTGTCAAAGCTTGCATAGATGGGCGCCGCATATCTGGCCGTCAATGCCTCCTTGGCGGTTTCCAGTCTTTTCCGCGCCCCGATCACCAGGCGATATTTCTCCTTTTCCGCGGCCTGCAGCTTTTCCAGCTCCTGCAGCGCGGCACAGCTTTCCTCCCACTCATCATAGTCTCTCTGAAGGCTTTCCAGAGTGCTGTTGTAACCTCTTATCCTGCCATGAGCCTCCTCCATGTCCTCCGTAAGCTTTCGGATGGTCTGATTCAGCTCTTCAAAAGAAGGCAAGGACTCCTCCGGCGGCATATCCTGAAGTGCGGCCAAATCATTTTCCCCCTCAAACTGTGCCAGCTCCCTTTCCGCCTTCTTCTGAAATTCCGCAGCATCCTGCCAGGCATTTACCAGATCCCGCATATCCATAAACTGTCTGGAAAGATCTGCCGACGGCTCAAAGCCATACCTGTTCAGAAAAGAGAGCACTGTGCCGCTGACCGCTCCGTATTCCCGCTCTGCCTTCTCAACCTTTCCCTTCTTCTCCTGCAGCGCCTTATACCTTTCCGCCTTGCTTTTCAGCTCATACAGTTCATCGGAAAACCCGGAGTCCCGGGGTACGGCTCCGTACCTGCCAAGAAAGCCCTCCACGGTTCTTCTCAATGATTCCAGTTCCCCTGCTCTGGCGCTATTCTCCGCCCGCCTCCTCTTTTCCCGCAGGGAACGATACTCCAACGCCTCTCCTGTGATTTCCTGCAATGCCACAGAAGCCGTATACTCGTCAAAAATCCTTCCGTGAGCCGTCAGATACGCGGCAACCTCATTTTCCGCCTCGTCGATCAGAATTTCATCTTCCGCAATCTCCCGCCGCATTTCTTCATACACTGCGGCAGCCTCCAGCTGTCTATGTCTGGCCTTTCCGCGGTTCGCCGCCGCTCCCCCAATCAAAAGGATAATCCCGGCAAGTAGAACCGGAATTCCCAACACAGGCGAAAATGCAGACACAGCCACCGCCGCTGCCAGGATGACCACCCCTGCCAAAATCAACAGGCCCCCAAGAACAAACAGCAAAGAAGCCTTCCCGGCCTGACGTCGTCTGATCGACTCCAGAGAATTCCCCTGCGATGCGAGAGCTCCCCGCTTTGCCTCCAGCGCCTCCTTTTTGGCATTCCTGTCGCTCCAGCGCCTGATCATCTCCGCGGCCTCACCCGGATCCTCCTCACGGAAGGCTTCCAGCTCCTGCAGTCTTTCCTTTTCGGCAAGATCCATCTGCTCCGCGGCACACGCCTGCCGAAGATCTCTGATTCTGGCGATTTCCTCCCGCTTCGTCCTCCATTCCGCGTCCGAGGGCACGCCTTCCGCAAACACATCCGTCAACAGGGAGAGCTCCCTTTTTTCCTCCGGCGAAAGCTCATACATCCGCACTCTCTCCTGAAGTGTTTTCCTGTCTTCGCACCTGGAGATGTTATCTCTCAACTCCCCGGGATCCGGAATTTCTCCCGGAAACCTCCTCTGAAGTCTTTCTTTTTCCTGCTTTTTTTCGGCAAGAACCCCCTGAAGCCTCTTCCACTCAGCTCTTTTTGCAAGTAAGGACTGCACTCTGGAAACCTGGCTCTGTCTTTCACCGGCCTCCTTCAGCTGAAGCTTCAAATCCTCCAGGGATGCTTCCTCCTGATGGAGGTATTGCTGATACTGGCTGATGCTGTCGGAAATCCCCTGTCCTCCCCGGACGATTCTTTCATATCCGGCAATCTCTTCCTTCCTTTTTGCAATGGAGCCGGTAATGCGGTTTGGATTCATGGCGTTAATGATTTCTGTAAGCTTTGCATATGCCTTTTCAAAGCTGTTGAGATCGCTTTCATTGTCCGCCAGACTGCCGATTTTTGCGTTGATGTCGTCCGTGGGGGAGGTCTCGCACTGACTCTGCCCGATCAGAATGGTTCTCATGAAAGATTCTCTGTTGATTTTGAAGATTTCTTCTCCGATCCGTGCACTGTAATCCCGGGACAGCAGATTTGTCCCCACGTCCCGTAGTTCAAATTCATCGTTTGCCTCCTTGTCCCTAAAAATACGGGAAATCTGATACTCCTTCCCCCGGATCTCAAAGACAAGCTGTCCGCCGAAGACACCGCCTTGCCAGGGCTTATATCTTTTGCGCTCGTTTTCCTCAAGACTTCTCTTTCTGTCCCCCTCCAATCCGTAAAACATGGCGCGGAGAAACGCCACAAAGGTACTTTTCCCCCAGCCGTTTTCCTGGCAGACAATATTGGCACCGTCACGGAAGTCCGCGGAGTAATCATGCAGCTTTCCAAAATTTTCAATATGACAGGATAAAATTCTCATGACTACTGCACCTCCTCTCCGGCAATGGCCTGCAGGCCGCAACGGATCATGATCTTTTTATCCTCCTCTGCGAGAGCCTCGTCCGCCATCACCTGACGCACAAACTCTCCCTTAAGGGACTGATCCAGCATGTAATCCTCAACATCGATCTTGAGCGCTGTCTCGTCGTATACCTTCACATAATAGAAACGCTCTCGGAACGCGGACAAAAGGTAGGTCAGATCCTTTTCACACGCAACATCCAGCATTCCCGTGAGCACAATCTTTACCATGCTCTCAGGGCCGCATCCGGCATCTCCTAGGGCCGGCTCAACCCTGGAGATCAGCTCCGCCGTAGTCTGGCAGTCCGTCACGTCCACACTGACCGTATACAGCCGTCGTTGTGCAAAGGGGATAAATTCCTGTCTGCAATTCCCCGTCTCCTCCTCTATTTCCAGCAGTACAAAGCCATGCTCCCCGCATTCGTCAAATCCTCTTCCCTCCAGACACCCCGGATAGCAGTAAATTCCTCTGGCGTCCAGCTGTTCCTTCCTGTAGGCATGAATATGGCCCAGGGCAAGATAATCAATGCCCTTGTTTCTCAACGCCTTCAGGTTAATGATTTCCGCCCGATCCTTTGACGCGCTCCGGGCCTCCTGACCATGAAGCATGACAATGTTATATTTTCGGGAATCCAGCACAAGAGACACCCAGGCCGACTCCGCATTTTCTGCTGTCAGCTCCATTCCCCACACGGTAATCCGGCCCTCAGTCTCCTCGTAGGAGGTCCATTCCGAACCAAACAGCTTCAGGTTTTCCGGCAGGTCCTCCAGCCCCGAGAGAAAATTGTCCCGGTCATGGTTGCCCTTCAGGTAGTAAAAACGGATTGCGGGATGCGCCATGATCTGGTGAAGAACCGCATTCCTGGCGGTGGCAGAAATGTTCTTTGTGTCAAACAGATCTCCGGCTATCAGAATTGCCGATACCCCGTTCTCTGCGGCATAGGTTATCATTCTTTCAAAGGTGTGCAGGATTTCTCCTTTTCGCTCCTTTGCCTTGTCCTTCTCCAGATTTGCATTCATCCTGGAATCAAGGTGCAGGTCTGCGCAGTGTATTATTTTCATTTGTATTCCCCTTGTTTGTGGCTTTCAGGACGATATCCAGGTTGTGTGAATATTCCTCATTTGTGTTTCCCCTTCACCTGCATCGTACAAGATATTCTTTAAACATACTTTATCATAATAGGTGCTTTTTGAGAATGGCATTTTGACGGAAAGCAGGTACTTATCTTTGTCAGTCAGAAGATCAAAACGCTGCACGCCTTGAATTTACAGGCAATGCAGCGCTTGTGTGACGGATTCTGTTGCAAATCAGAATTTCTTACATCATTTCAATTGTGTTTGGCTCACATTCTATCAGTATATTATCCTTGCAATACTCCTTTATTTTTACCCCTTTCAGGTCAATCCGCTCCAACCTGTTTTTTATAAACGCACATTCTAAATCCATATTTGATATCTGCAAATCAGAAAAACTGTTCTGCATCACTTGATTCCCATGGAAACTGAAATTTTCTATCGTTCCGCTCTTCAATTCCAGTCCAATGAAACTTAAGTCACCTTCTATTGCAATGTCTATAAAATTACAATTGATAAATTTGCAATTAACTATGTTGGACTGCACTTGGAAGGATCTATAACATATGCATTCAAATGCGCAATTTATAAATATGTTTTCCTGTACTATTAACTCCAAATCCTCCCCCTGGAATGTATCCCGAAACACGCATTCTTCAAATTCGCACTCCTTAAAGGAAGCGTACACTTCATGAAAAGAATTTTCGAATTCAACATTGTTAAAACGGCATCTGTAAATTGTTAAAAACTTATTTTTTATCTCAGATATTTTGCAGTTTTTAAAATTTTGATTTTCCAGGCGCAATTCCTCATTTGCCATATATTGCGACAAATCTAAAACATTTAATTAAAAGTTTCCCAATCTGTCGGACTATAGAAGCCCGACAGATTGATTCGC
>CAJUJU010000064.1 GCA_910586835.1 uncultured Acetatifactor sp. | reverse complement strand
CCACATGGGCAGGAAGCACCCCCAGAACCGCAGCTTTAACGGCGTGCAGTTCCAGAAGGGCGTCAGGCCGCTGTGGAAAGCCACATCCTTCACCCGCTTCGGCGTCCGATACCTGGTCAGGTCCTGGGAATAGTACAGTCCGTCATGCTCGTCCCACATTTCCCGGTTCACGGCCTCCTTCAGGCGCTGCGCCCGGCAGGCATACTCCTCCGCCTGGCCCCTGCCCAGCTCCCCCAGGATCTCCGCCGCGGCAAGGTATTCCCTGTACATGACACAGTTTAAGAAAATATCCGCCGCGGAACGGGGATTTCGGTAGATCACCGTGGGATTGTTGTCGATCCCCACCATGATGTCGTCCTGGAAGAAGAACAGTCCCGTGGCCCCGTCATACAGGTTCTCTTCATAATACCGCAGGTACGCGATTACCTGCTTTGTCGGGAACCAGTCATAATCCCCCGTAAAGCGGCAGGCGCCGCACAGAAAGGTACAGAACAGCTTCGCCGGGTTCATGGGCTGTCCTTTTTCGTGCTCCGCCTTGAAATACCCCTCAAAAAGCCCTCCGTCCTCCACCAGAATGGGGAGATAGCCGTCCTCCTCCTGGGCTTCCAGGAAGTTCAGGATACAGCCTTTGGCGTGGGCCGCCGCAGCCTCCCTGGTAAGCCCGAAGGCTTCCATCTGCTCCTCCCCGAACAGCTCAAAGGCCGTAAACAGGGCCTGTGCCTCAAAGCAGCTGTCCCAGTCCCACTGTTCCTTTCCGTAGGCGTCCCCGGGCACAAGGTATGGGTGCCGCAGTTTTCCGTGGGGCTCCTTCATGGTTCCTTTCACACGACTCAGCAGATAGTCTCTGATCTGCGTTTCTTTTTCTGTCATAAGCATGCTCCTTTATCCTGCCCGCTATCCTTCTTACAGTCCGATCTCTTTTGTCAACATAATTTCATGTACATTCTTTCCTGCCTCCAGACAGTAATTCCCTCCATCCATCACCCAGGCTCCCTCTTCCACTGCATAGTAGGAAAAAGCATCCTCAATTAGATTAAGTGTCACCCGTGTCTCCTCATGGGCTTTCACAAATACCTTGGCGAAAGCTTTCAGCTCCCGAAGAGGCCGGTATACCTTCTGTCCCGGCTGGCTGACATAGAGCTGAACCACTTCCATGCCGTCACGGTTCCCGGTATTTTTCACCGTCAGATGCACCGAAACGGTATGATTCAGAACCTCCGCCTCCATATCGGTCCAGTCAAACGTGGTATAAGAAAGCCCAAAACCAAATGGATACTGTACCGGAAGCTTTCTGCTCTCAAAGTATCGGTAGCCTACGTCAAGACCCTCCTCATATCTCAGTACGGCTTCGTCCCGATAAGAGCGCTCCGCAGGCACATCCTCCGGACAACAGACCCAGGTTTCTGTCAACCGCCCGGATGGATTCACTCTGCCTGACAGCACTCCCGCAACGGCCTGATTTACACACTGGCCGCCGAAACCGGCCAGAACTACCGCGTCCGCCAGCTCATGCACCTTTCTCAAATCCACCACACAGCCGGCATACACCACCACAACCAGCTTTCCGGCATGTTTTCTCAAATACTGCAGCACCCGCAGATCATCCTGGCTCAGGGACAGATCCTGCCTGTCACAGCCCTCCACCTCCATGCCTTCCCCTGTTCCCACGGCAAAGACAGTCACATCCGCAGCCTTACTGTTCTGGCAGGCCTTTTTTACATTGCCGATCACCGGCAGAGAGCCCTTAAACTCTTCTACGCTGTGGGAATAATATGCGGAAATTCCTTCCTCCCTCAGCGCTTCCTCCAGTGTCATGACAGCGCGGTTCGGCACTACGGCACTGCTGCCGCCGCCGTGAAAATATCTGACGGCAGGCGCACCGGTGATATAAACCTTCTCCTGCGAAAGCGGCAGGACACCGTCGTTCTTCAAAAGGACAATTGCTTCCTCTTCCACCTGCTGCGACAAAGCGATCCTTTCTTCTATGGTGTAGCAATTTCTCCGCAATACTTTCTCCCGCCCTGCCTTTTCGGTAAGGCGGATGATACGGTCTGCGCTTTCGTCAAGACAGCTTTCATCCAACTCTCCTGCGGCCAGAAGCTCCTTCATTTTCCTGGCATGCGTTTCATTATAAGGCATTTCCAAATCAAGGCCCGCGTGGAGGCTTGCCCTGGGATCCTGTACCGCTTCCCAGTCAGAGACAATCACTCCGTCAAATCCCATCTCTTCCCGCAGCAGGTTGTAAAGCGTCTTATTCTCCGACATTCGTTCACCATTCACCAGATTATAGGAGCACATCACCGTCCAGGGCTTTGCCTCCAGCGCAATTTCAAAAGGACGCAGATAAATTTCCCGCAATGTCCTCTCGTCCACCTCCGAGGACAGCCAATAGCGTGAAAACTCCCGGTTATTGCAACAGAAATGCTTGAGCGAGGTTCCTACATGCCCTTCCTGAACACCCTCAATGACAGCTCTGCCAAAAACGCCGGCAAGATAAGGATCTTCGCTGAAATACTCGAAATTACGGCCGCACAAAGGCGTACGCTTAATATTGATTCCGGGACCCAGCAGCACATCCACGTCATGATCCATACAATCGTCCGCAATGGCCCGGCCCATTTTCTTTACCAGCTGCGGATTCCAGGTTTGCGCTGCCATGGTGTAGCATGGATAAGCCACTGCTGGATAAATACTGGCATTTTCCCAACTGTCCGTCACACTCATACAACGCAGTCCAGAGGGGCCGTCGCTGACCTTGATTTTGCCGATCTTACCGTCCAGGGAGTCCGTCTCCCACCAGTCGCGGCCCATAATCAGCCGCAGCTTCTCTTCCTTTATTAATTCCATAATCATACCCCTATGTGCACTTTGGCGCACACTTTTTCCTGTCACAGAATATTTGGCGTCACCATCTCGCTCCAAACATTCAGGTAAACCGCCTTCTCTCCAAACCTTTCGTCCTGTCCCTGGAAATCCAGCAGTTTTTCTTCCAGCTCATCGATCTGCCCGATTTCTCCCGCCGCATATCGCTCCAACTGTCTGCGGCAATGCCGCAGCCTCTGCCTCAGTCCTCCCAGGCGAATATCCTGTACCTCAAAGCCCTGACCTTTGTTTTCCTGTTCCCACTGTCTCTCAAAGCAATCGTAAAAAACATCAAGCCTCTCCTCCGCAGACTGATATAGGGCAATCACGCCGGAAAGCAGGAGCGGATCCCCGGAAGCATATGCCTCCCTGGTCCGGCTCCCCAAATCCGCTTTCACGGCAAGCAGCTCGCAGAGCGCTGCCTGAGTTTCAAAAAGACAACGAAACTGTCCCGTTTTTTCCACGGCGCGAAGCCGCGCTGCACATCGGGCAAAGGACTCTCCCTCCGTACCGTTCAGCGTGGAATCTAAAAGTCCGCAGAACGGATCCTGGTAAAGCAGATATTTTTCACTATTAATAACTTCTTCCTGGCTGCCGTTTGGACTGTCCGGCAGATCCAACAACATAAAGTCCTCCCAGGAGACCTCATATTTTTGCGCAAAACGTTCCCGTATTACATTCTCGGCATTGTTGCCTCCCGCTGCCTCTGCTGCATAAAACAGAGCAGGCAGAACGCTGAAACGCGAACATTCGCCGCCGTTATCCCCCCACAGGGTCAGAAAGACATTGGCTGTTTCTTTTTCCCCGCAGGCTGTCAGCGCCGCCTTTGTATTTCGGATACTGATGGCGTTATGAGGCGCAAACCCCGTCCAGGTCCAGCTGCCCCCCGCAAACCAGATTTCCTCCCCCAGCTTCTTATGGGCTTCCAGCATATCACGGTAATGGCCGATGTCCTTATGATAATAATCCCAGTAGATCAACTCCACATTTTCAGGAATCTGTTCTCTGACAGTTTCGCACAGCTCCGCCCCCGGATTATAGTAATCGCCGCCTGCCAGACGGAAAAACATGTCCGACCACATACAGAGCCTTAATCCGTATCGACGGCCAATCTCCGCCACCCGCGACAGATGATTCAGCAGAATCCCGGTGCGGTTCCTGTCCCCATGCTTGTCGTAAAAGCGTCCTCTTCCCACACGGAAAGCCTCGTCCATACCGATATGTACGACTCTCGAGGTAAAACAGGAGGTTACGGAATCAAACATCTTGTCGATGAGACGATAGACCTCCTCATCCTCAGCCAGCAAAATATCGTCAATATCAAAACAGTCTTTATACACCGGCCAACGCTTGACCGTGTTCAGATGCGCCAGTGTCTGGATACAGGGAATCAGCTCCATACCCTTTCCTGCCGCATAGCTGTCCAGGGCTTTCAGCTCTTCCCGGCTGTAATGTCCTCGGCCGTAACCAAAATAGGGCTCTCCTTCCAGCTCATAAGTATCTTCCGTATACAGCATCAGCATATTATACCCCATATCCGCCGTCAAATCTATCCACCTCCGGACGGTTCCGGGGTTCATGACCGCGTTGCGCGAGCAATCGATCATCGTTCCCAGTCGTTTCAAATTCATGATTACCCTTTCCTTTATCAGAAAAAACCGTATCCTTTCCTTCGGCTTTATACCACTGTCCGTGACAAAGGATACGGTTATTCCGTCATTGTTTTTCTTTACCTGTGCGCAGTCTCCAGCAGGGATTTTTTGCGGTTTGCAGCAGATTTCATGCCACTATCACTCCTGTCGCTTAACAGTACGCCGCGATTCGCTTTCACTTTCTCCCATTTCAGGTTCCCGTACAGAGCTGTGCTCCTGCCGTTCCCAGCCTGATCCGCTTCCTTCTTACCGACACTTCCGTCATAGGCGTCGGCTTCCGGATCCTCAGCCGTCTCGTCCTGGCTCTCACTCTCGCCTGCTTCCGTGTCCTCAGGGATTTCCCCGCCGGCACTTACTTCCTCATTGGCTTCCGTGTCCTCAGGGATTTCCCCGTCGGCACTTACTTCCTCATTGGCTTCCGTGTCCTCAGGAATTTCCCCGTCGGCACTTACTTCCTCACTGGCTTCCGGATCCTCAGAGATTTCCCCGTCGGCACTTACTTCCTCATTGGCTTCCGGATCCTCAGGAATTTCCCCGTCGGCACTTACTTCCTCACTGGCTTCCGGATCCTCAGGGATTTCCCCGTCGGCACTTACTTCCTCACTGGCTTCCGGATCCTCATTCGTCAGGCTTATCATCCGGCCTGTGAGCACTCCCGGATTCAGAGTTACTTTTGCATTTTTCAGCGTGGCTGATGTTTCGGCAAGGATAAAGCACGGCTTGGAACCCGATATACCGGAATTTTCCCCTGCCTCAGTCCAATTCATCCCGTCCGCACTGACAGACAGGGAAATCTTCCCATCTTTATAGAGCCATCTCACATACATTCCGTCTCCCGCCATTTGCTGTGCAAGAGCCGGATCAATCAGCTTCTCTGACCAATTACTCAGGTTTTGACCTTTTACTACTGCATTCGGCTTACATATCACAGCAATACACTGGCCCCAACCATCCGCTCCAACATACACACGCTTTTCACTGCTAAGCCCTGTATAATCCGGAATTACCAGTCGGCCTTCCAGCATCCAGCTTTCGCTGTCCGGCACAAACCAGCCGCAGCTGTCGGACAGTGCCAGATTGTTTCTTCCGCTGTAGGCTTCCATTACCGCCGCAAGAGCCGCATCCATTCCCACTGTCACCTCACATTTTGTCATAGTGACGTCCATCTTATAAGCGTAAGCCGTCAATTGTGTAGGCTGATCCAAAGGAACCGCCATGCGCCCCATCAATATCCAGCCTCCGCCGCTGTTCTGGAACAGGTAAACCGTCTCTCCATATCTCACCAACATAACATCCATACCTGTATCGGTAAACATGGCGTTCATACTTGGAGCGCTTTGAAGCCTTGGTATCTTTACTCCGTTTGCCTGACTGTCACCTTTGTTTTGAATCACATAGTTCTGATTTCCATCCGCCATCGAAAATATCTGCAGTGCATAATTATTCCACGCATTCCCGGCATCTGTTCCGCTGACACCAAGCATAAGCTGCTGATCCCAGCCGGTCTGTATCGTAGAACTGCTCTTTACATGGGCGGTCAGCACCACATAGCGTTCATCGGTAAGAGACACCTCCGAAGGAATCTCCCTGCAGGCTTCTCCGTCTTTGATTTCCAGCACCGTCTCCGGCACCTCCGGAGTCAGCGTTACGTTTGCTTCCTTCAAAACTGCAGGCATCTGGGCTTGGATATAAACGTCGGTTCCACCGGACAAGGCCTCATTTGACACCGTCTTCGTCCAGTTCGTTCCGTCTCCGCTTGCCCACAGGGTGAGTATATTGTTTGTGCAGATCCAGCGCACATACATTCCGTCCCCGGCAAGCTGCGCCGCCAGGCTGTCCTCTATTTTCTTCTCAGACCAGTTGCTGAGGCTCTGGCCCTTTGCGCCTCCGCCTACGCAGTCCACGGCAACACACTGATCCCAGCCGTTGCTTCCCACATATACACGCTGGTCATCCAGTACCCCATAATCCGGGATCACCAGTCGGCCTTCCAGCATCCAGCTCTCGCTGCCAACCGGCACAAACCAGCCGCATCTGTCGGACAGCGCCAGATCATTGCTTCCGTTGTAGGCTTCCATCAATGCCGCAAGAACTTCTGTCTCTCCCGTCTTAACTTCACATCCCGTCATGGTAACATCCATGCCGTAAACGTAAGCGGTAAGCTTTGTCGGCTGATCCGAAGGAACTGCCATACGTCCCATCAACATCCAGACTCCCCCGCTGTTCTGGAACAGGTAAGCTGTCTCTCCATATCTCACAAGCATGATATCCAGACCGTCCGCCGCAAACATGGCTCTCATATCCGGTGCGTCCTGAACCTGCGGTATCTTAATTCCATTGGCCGTGGTTACACCGTCGCCATTCGGATCCTGGTTCTGCTTTACATAATTTTTATTTGCCGTCTCATCGGCCAGTGAGAAAATCTGCAGTCCGTAATTGCTCCACGCACTGTCCCCGCTGACGCCAAGCTGAAGCTGCTGATCCCAGCCGGCCTGTATTGCAGAACTGCTCCGTACATGGGCGGTCAGCATCACATATTGCTCTGCGCTTAAGTCAAGATCGGAACGGATCACCTGGTTGGGCTCGCCGCTCTTCAGCTCCAACGTGCCGGGATCTGCCGGCACCTCCGGTTCATCCGGTACCTCCGGAGTTAAGGTTACCCTTGCCCCCTTCAAAACGGCAGGCATCTGAGCCAGAATGTAAACGTCGGTTCCGCCGGACATACTGTCGTTCGACACTGTCTTCGTCCAGTTCGTTTTGTCGCCGCTCACCCACAACGTGACGGCATTGTTTGTATAGATCCAGCGCACATGCATTCCGTCTCCGGCAAGCTGCGCCGCCATACTGTCCTCTAGTCCCTTCTCAGACCAATCGCTGAGATTCTGGCTCTTTACCATGCCGCCTACACAATCCACAGCAACGCACTGGCTCCAGCCGTTGCTTCCCACATATACACGCTGATCATTCAGTACCCCATAATCCGGGATCACCAGTCGGCCTTCCAGCATCCAGCTCTCGCTGCCAGCCGGCGCAACCCAGCCGCAGCTGTCGGACAACGCCAGATCATTGCTTCCGTTGTAGGCTTCCATCACCGCCGCCAATGCAGCCGTCTGTCCTGTCTCCACCCTGCGCTCCGTCATCGTCACATCCATACCGTACACATATGCGGTCAGCTGTGTAGGTTCGCTTTCCGGAACTGCCAGACGTCCCATAACAATCCATCTGCCATTCTGCTTCTGGAACAGATACGCTATCCTGTTATAGCGCACCAGCATGATATCCAGTCCGTCTTCCGTGAACATAGCCTCCATGCCGGGGGCATCCTGAAGCTGCGGCAGAGCTGCGCCCACATCCGGATTCTCCTCCTTGTTGGTTTTCACCTTATTGACCTTTGCCTGACTGTCGGCCATAGAAAAAACCTGTACGCCGTAATTGCTCCAGGCTGACCTGCCGCTGACGCCCAGCTGAAGCTGCTGATCCCAGCCGGTCTGCATGGCAGAGCCGCTCTGTACATGTGCAGTCAGCACCACATAACGCTCGGAAGCATCCACCGCACCCGGCAGGATTTCACGACAAGCTTCATCGTGCCGAAGCTTCAGCACATTGGGATCCTCCGGCTCTTCGTTTTCCTCCATTACAGGCGGATTCTGAGTCACCCGCACACTTTTCAGCGTCGCAGGCATCTGTGCCTGCAGACGGATATTCGTCTTACCGCCCTCCATTGCCGTATTGTCACAGACATGGTTCCAGTCTCTGCCGTCTGCGCTGACCCAGAGGCTCAGGACATTGTTCCGGTAGATCCATCTCACATAAAGTCCTTCCCGCTCCAACAGCGCGGCCAGCTTATCGTCGATACGGCCTTCGCCCCAGCCGTTAAGCTCCTGCCCCTTCGCATGGCCGTCTTTGCAGTCGATGGCGATGCACTGATTCCAATTGTCCGCTCCCGCATAGACGCGCATATCGTTATAGGTCTTGTAATTCGGGATCACAAGACGCCCCTCCAGCATCCACTGCTCGCTCTTTTCCGGAATCAGCCAGCTTAAGTGACTGTCCAGCTGTACCATGCCGGTGCCGTCGTAGACTGCCCCCGGGTATTCGGCTTTGGGCAGAATGGTCATGCCGAACAGATATGAGGCAGTCTGTGCCATCATATTGATACCGCCGGAACTCTCCAACTGCGTATCCAGCACATAGACCCAATTCTTTTTGTCCTCGCTGGTCCACAGGGACAGCAGGCCATCCTCGCAGACCCAGCGCACATAAAGCCCTTCGCCCGGCAGGCGGCTTGCCTGGGAAGCTCCGATGGGCTTCTCCGTCCAATTAGACAGAAGCTGACCCTTTACCGCGCCGTTTACGCAGTCGATGGCGATACACTTTTCCCAACCGTCCGCTCCCACATAAAAGCGCTTATCTTCCTGGAAGGAAGCACAGCCCGGCATTACCAGGAGCCCTTCTATGGTCCAGTCACTGTCAGCCATGGGAAAACGCCAGGACTTATCCTGATTTACGGTCACGTTCGCATTTTGCAGCGCGCCGCAGGCCGCCTCCAGGCCGCTGTCAATTTTCAGGTCAAGAATCTCAAAGGGAGTATTGCCGTCATAAACGGAAAACTCTGTCTGCTCCTTTTCAGGAATGCCCATGATCCCGATGATCTCAAATCCCTTGCCCATATCCGCCAGCAGATAGGCGACGGTATTCATACGGACTACCCGAACAGGAATCCCTTCCTCCGCAAAAAGCCTTTCCAGGCCTGGATTACCTACCGTCTGATGCTGCGGGATCCAGATTCCCTCATAGCTTCCCTCTTTTCCGTCATTCAATTTTACCAGATTCGTGGTCGGAGAATTTCCGTACACCAACTGAAAGGCATAGTTATTCCAGGCCGAGCTGCCGCTGACTCCGATGACCATGGTATTCACCCAGCCGGAGTGGTCAACGGGCACCGTAGCCTTCAGGCGCATGCTCATGCAGACGTATCTGATATAAGGGCTATAGCCCTCTCTGATCATCATACGGCTCTTCAGCGAAGGCCGCTGACTGCCCAAAGTGATTTTGGTGTAAACAGATTTATAGCCCGCTGTCATCAGGCTGGTCTTAAACGCGGTGTCCCCGGCAAACAGTTCCTTACCCTCCTCGTCCACGGGATACGCATCCACGGCCGCTTCATAACCGTCGATCCCCACGGTAAACCTGCCGTCCTTTACATAGACGGTGACAGGAACGCCTTCCTCTGAGGAAGCCGCCTCCCGGATTCCTTCCCAGCCGGAAATATTGTCAATTCCGCCGGCCGCCCTCCAGTTCGTACCGCTCTTGCTGATGAATTCCAGCTCGTAGCGCAGTTTCCCCTCCGTATTGTAGTCGTTTTTCTCATATTTCATAGCCAGGGCAACCATGACGTTATCTCCCCTGGAATTTTCAAAAAAGAAGCCGGAACGAGTATCCTTACCGGGCACCGGCGGCAGAGTAATATTGGCAGAGATACAGATTTCATTCTGATATTCCCCGGTCATTTCCGCCTTTACCATCCAGCCGGTGGTAGTAGAACGTGCAGTCCCCTCATCCAGACGGGACATATCCCAGCCGTCATTGCCGCCCTTTCGGTAAGGCCGCCTGCCGTCGAACTCCAGGTTCCGGTATACGGCCGGGCTTAACCAGCTCTGAATGCCTACGGCAACCTTGGGGCCTCCTGATCCGAAGGTAGGATTTCCGTCCGCATCAATGGCTGTGACTGCATATGCAATCTGTTCCCCGTTTACCCAAATATCAAAAACGCCCTTACTGTAATGGACGGCAAACGGAACCCCTTTGTCACTGTCTGCCAGCTGCATAACGGTTTTCTGGCTGTCGGTCAGATCGCCCATTATCCCTTGGCTGTTCCAAGACCACTTCCAGTCCTTTACGCTGATGATATTCAGGCTGTAACTTATGGTTCCGCCCGGATTATACTCGTTTACCTCACCGTTCATGGTCAGGGCAATGAAAACACTGGCTCCATTCTCGTCGCGGAACACAAAGCCGGCCCTGGAATCCTTGCCCTTTGCCTGAGGAAGCGTAATATTTGCCGAGGCGTAGACGCTGTCGGAATAAATCCGGGAATTTACCAGCCCAGCTTCGATGTCCGGGTTACCAAGACTCACCTGTCCTCTGTACAGCTTTGACAGATCCCAGGTATTTTCGTTTATTGGTCCCCATCCGGTCTCCTCATGGTAGCCGAAATAATTTTCACACAGTACCATGGAGAGTTTTCTGTCTCTCCTCGCAGCGGCGTAGGCGCTGATATAGCCCTCGGCTTCCGCCATGACCTGAATACCTTCCACCGCAGGAATTTCCTCTTCAAAGGCGCCTTCCCCGTCAGGCGTCAGTTTCTGGGAGAATCCCCGGTACACCGCCCAGGCACAGGCAGACGTCACAGCGTTTTTATCCTCATCCAGCACGGTTCCGGATACCGTCATAAGCTCTTCCGGCAGCTTGGCAAAGGAGGCTTCCACCCTCAGGTCTTCCGCAACATGATAGGCCATATAGCAGGCTGCGCCGCCCTCGTAGTACAGGTCTTCGCTTACATCCTCACCGTTAACGGTTATACTCTCCGCATAGCTGCCCTCGTCGGGCAGTATCCGAAACGTATAACTCTTCCCGTCATAGGCATGATCCTTACCTTCCAGACGTCCTCCCTCTCCGCACGCAAAAATAACGTCGTGGGCAAAGAGTCCCTTATCATTAAACTGCCACCAGGTATTTGCAGCCGTCCAGGACGAACCGATCAGCTCCTGGCCAAACCAGTACCACTGTCTGTCTGAGCCGCTTTCGGACATGCTGCGCACAATGGCCGGGCTGGCATAAAATTCCTCATGATCGTCATCCAGCATGCCATAGTCAATATAGACTTCCATGGTATAACCCTTACAGTCCACAGTGTTGAGCTCGCCCTTGGTCTGGATGGCAGTGCGAACCGTTCCCGGTCCGGCAATGTAACTGCCGTTGCGGAATTGATTGACCTGCACCTTTCCCCCTGCTGTCAACATAATCTCATAAGCGTGGTCGTTGATATCGGTGGCGCCGCTCATGGAGGACAGATAGAGCTGGATTCCGGAATTCAGCGCGGCAGAACGGCGGTTGGAATAAAACACTCCCACATCGTCCACATCAAACGCCATATAAAGGCCGTCTGTCCCATAGTAGCTGGTCATGCGCACATGGACATTTTCATCCACCAGGGAATCCACCTCCAGCCAGCGCTGATCGGCCCAGAAGCTCTCGTCCAGCTTTCCGTCGAAGGTAACTGCCGGATCCTGACTGACATAGCGGTTGTCAATACCGTCCTTGTCTTTGTCGGTATATTGTTCAAACTCCCATTCCTCCTCAAGAATAACCGGCGAATCTTCCTCTGACGTCTCACTGCAGGCACATAGAAACGCCATTGCCAAAAAAGCCAGGCACAGGGTCAGCAGGTTCCGCAGCCGCCACTTCTCATTCCTTCTTTTCATATTCATTTCTCTCCTATTTCCCCAGAACCGCGATCTCCGAAACTGCCACTGTCGTCTGATCCACGATATACCCTTCAGCATCTATCAGCTCCAGCTCCTGCGGACGCTCCACGGGACACTCAAAGGTAATCCTTATGGTCTTTACTTCCAGTGGGCTGAAGACCGCCACTGCGCTTCCGCCGGGACGCATATCGTCGCTGTTGGCATTCTTATAGCTTTTCCAGTCAAATTCCAGATTTTCTATGTAAGCCGTAGCCCCATCCGGCAGCGCTTCATTCCTGAAATCCAGTTCAACCCGCGCCACATCCACAAACGCCTTCTCATACCACTTGCTGTTATAAATCATCAGTCCCGTAATTTCCCTGTACTCACCGAAATCAAGCGTGACCGTTGCCGTCTCCCCGGTTTCATACTCCGTGATAAAATCCACATTTTTGTAAATGGAAAGCAGGCCGTCAGTCAGGGCTTCCACATGCTGACCCGCCGTGGCCGTGACAGCCGCTTCACCGGCTATGTTCCGATATTCGGCAATCTCCTCTACCTGCGGCTGCAGAGACCAGGTAGGGCCGTTGACCACCATGATCTCCTGACCGTTTCCGTTGACGGCAAAGGTAACCCGATCCTTAGCAAGGTAACGATCCCAGCCGGCTCCCAACTGCCGGTCGCCCTGTTCATGATAAATAATGTACAGTTCTTCCCCTGCCTGTATAAAGCAATGATGCCCCGGCCCTCTCACATGATCCCAGCTCATGTTATCATTGGCCAGAAGGATGCCTCCCTCTTCCTCCGTAAGCTTTGTATAGGGCCCCAGCGGCTTATCGCTCACCGCCTGAATCACCGCGTAATCGGAAGTTCCATTGATGGAAGTGGTCAGATAGTATGCGGCGCTGCCGTCGTCCCTGCGCCGAATATGTACAAAAGGGCCCTCGTTTCTCGGGGTGGCGCTTTCATATTCGGTCTTCTCCGTCTGCTCTACCGTCAAGTAACCCACGCTGGTCAGCTTCGTCAGCGTGCTGTAGTCAGGAGACGACCAGCTGTCCATCCGCATTCCCCATACAGAATCGTAGTTCCTGTCTCCAGGATCCGCCACGCGGCAGAAGAACAGGTATTTCTCACCATCCGCGCCCACAAAGGGATGTGCGTCGATCCCCAGCCAGTCACCCCGGTCCTTTTCATCCACCTCCCCATTCGCCTTCTCCACATCCAGCAGGAATGAGGCTTCCGTCAAGCCGTTTTCCGTACAGGGCAGAAAAGGGCCGTAAGGATTTTCCGACACTGCCAGACACAGATAGGTAAAACCGTTTGCCTCTCCCGCCTTCGTACCAGAATAAAACAGATAATACTGCCCGGACTCCCCGTCGTAAATGACCTCGGGTGCCCAGAAATTGATGCCTGCAGCGTATCCTTCCTGAACCTCAAAGGCCAAATGGCCCATGACGGAAGAAAGCCGTTCCCAGGAATACAGATCCTTGCTGCGATAAGCCTCAAAGCCGACGGCAGCGCTGGTTGTACCATAGAGATAGTAATAGCCATATTCGCTGCTATCCGGATCCGAGATATAAATCATCTGGGGATCTGCGATATCCTGCAGCAGGTCATTGCGGTAGAACAGCTTGTGATTGTATTTATCATCGTCCTTGATCCCACCCTCCGGAATCTCATTGTCGTAGGAAAGCGCATACTGGCCACTGTTCTTCTCCTCCTGTGTCCCGGGTGTCTCCTCTTTCCCGCAGCCTGTCAGGACGCAAAGCATGGACGCCAGTATCAAAATCCCCCTCAGTCCTCTCTTTTTTATCATCGTTACACCTCCATGCCTGCTCCCGGCAGGCATCGCGCCCTCTCCGAGTACACATTCTCAGCGGGCATAAACTTCCCATCGTTCTGTTATCCCTTTACGCCGGTAGTCGCAACCCCTTCCACAAAATACTTCTGCAGGAAGATATAGACAATCAGAAGCGGAACCAACGCAATAATGGTCAGAGCCGCCACAATTGTATTGTCGCTGGCAAAAATCCCGCGGAACAGAGAAAGCGTCATCTGAAGCGGATACAGCTGTGTCTGTCCGTTCAGATACAGAAGCGGCCCCATATAGCTGTTGTAGCCGCCGATAAACGCAAATACAAACTGCGCGATAAAAGCCGGCCCTGCCAACGGTATCATGATCTTTATGTACATCGTAAAAAATCCCATCCCATCGATTTTGGCCGCATCCAGCAGGTCGGAGGGAATCCCCTCAAAAAACTGCCTCAGGAAGAAAATTGTCATGGCACCGCCGAACATCCCCGGGATAACGATAGGCAGTACACTGTGGGACCAGCCAAGCATATCGTAGTAAATATAGGAAGGCATGGTCAGCACCGCTCCCGGAATCATCATTGTCATCAGCGTCAGGCCAAACAGAATGCCTTTTCCCGGAAAACACAGCTTTGCATAGGCAAAGGCCGCCATACCGGAGACAAACAAGCCGATCAGCACTGTCGGAATGGTCTGCCATAATGTATTAAAAAAGCTCTTGAGGATACTGATTCCATATATATCGAAGGTACTGTCAAAAAGCGCCGTTTTATACGCTTCCAGAGTCGCCCCCATTTTGGGAAACCAGATAAAGCCCATGGTCTGAAGAGATTCCACCCGCCCTGTAATAGACATTTTAAAGATGACATAAAAGGGGATCAGCACGCACAGCGTCATAATCACCAGCCATGTGTAAAGGAGGAGCTTCACCAGCAGACCGCCCGCTGTCAGCGTTTCTTTCGTCTGCAACAAATTCGCTTTTTTTCTGCCTCTCATTCTTATACCCCCTTGCTCGCCTTGGCGCGCATACCATTCGATATTTCAAAATGATTCTCTTTCAAAGTTCTGCCCTCTTCTTCACCTGAAAATTCAAAACAGTCAGCGCCGCAATAATCAAAAACAGCAGAAAGCTCATCACAGCAGCCTCAGGCATATTGTTAAACATAATACCTTTATTATAAATATAAAGCATGGTGGTCAGGCCCGCATCGTCAGGCCCTGCCGCACCGGTCCAGCTGTTGCCCAGCGCCTGCGAGAGCAGCATGGGAATGTCAAACACCTGCATGCCGCTGATGATGCCCGCCATCACCAGAAAGAAGGTGGTAGGCCGGATTGTCGGAAGGGTTACATGCCAGAACTGCTCCCACTTATTCGCTCCATCCACCCGTGCCGCCTCGTAGAGTTCGCCGGGCACGGCAGTAAATGCCGCCTTATACATGACGATCCCATATCCCGGCGCCTGCCATGCCATAATGATAAACATCATGAAAAAGTAAGGTATCGCCCGATTGTACCACTCCACCCTGCCGCCTTCCCCAAACAGCCGAACCAGAATATCATTAATGATCCCATAGTTATTGTCAAACATTGTCATCCAGATAATCGTAATGGCCACGCTGGAACAGATATAAGGCACGAAAAACAACGCCGCAAAGCCCTTTGTACCCTTCAGATTCTGCGCAAGGATCGTGCTGGTAATGAGCGCCACCAGAAGAGAAACCACCTGCACCAGCAACAGGAGCACAGTAATGCGGAAGGACAGCCAGAATTTCGCATCACAGAATACCGTTTTAAAGTTTGCAAAATGATTCCATTCCATCGTTTCCAGCCGATAGCCTTGCATATCCACAAACATTGTGGCAAAGGATATGCCGATGGGCGCCAGTGAAAACAATACCCACCCAATGAGAGGAATCAATGCGGCGCAAAGGCCGAAAACAGCCTCACCCTTTATTCCCCTGCGGCCCTTTGAAGCCGCAGGTTTTATGTTTATCCCCATGAAATATCACCTTCTCTATTTATTGTACTTCTTTGACGTATATTTCTTCAGAAGCTCATTTGTTTCCAACACTGTGGCATCAGAGAAAAAATCATCCAATGTCATATCTCCGTCACGCACCTTTGTATTGAGGATGTTAGCCCAGCCGTTGATCCATTCGCCGTCCTCCACATAAGACCAGTCACCCACACTTGCAATGGCAGCCATATCCACTACTGCCGCCTTGTTGCCCGCGGAATAATTATCCGTATCCAGCAAAAACGCATCCGACTCTGCCAGGCTGATCTGATTTGGCACGATAAGCTGTGTCTTCATCAGGCGGCTCTGGCCTTCTTCTCCGGCCATATACCGCACAAATTCCCAGGCGGCCTCCTGGTTTTTCGCATTGGCGGGAACCGCATAACCGTTAATATAGCTGTGCCCCGCTTCCCTGCCGCAGACCGGCGTCCCGTTTACCGTCTTTATGCTGCCGTCTCCATTATATTCCCGGTACTGATAAAGCGGTGCGACATTCCATTCCTTCCCCAGCGTCTTCATCACTTCGCCCACATTCCGGCACTCAGACCAGCTCAGGACAACAGTTGCCACCTCGCCGGTGGTAAAATAGGATGCTTTGGAATTATTCCCCAGCGTAGTAGGAGAAGGAGAAATTCCATAACCCTTTACATCCCCTGTTACGGTCCGGCCCGTCGTCTGTGAAAGACGTACAAATTCTGTGAAAGCATCCCGGATCGAGGGCAGCTCATAGAGCTGTTCACTGCCGATGTATCCGGCTATATCGCTGTCTGACAGATGCCCGTTCACATAATTTTTATCCGCATAGGAAATAACGTCGCCCGCCTGATAGGAGGTTCCGTTCACCGTAACGGTTTCGGAGCCTGTCACCAGGTAATTGGGAGAATCGTCGCCCAGATTAAAGATATACTGGCCGCTTGTGTCATCCCACTCCAGGCAGTCGCCGCCCACCGACCAGCCATGTGAAAACCACCACTCGTTTAAAAAGCCGAAATTAGACGAGGACGAACTGTTATAGCTCTTTGTAAAGATCTGGGAGAGCTGTACCAGTTCCTCCCAGTTCATCGGAATCCGATTGTTGAATACGCGGTATGTCCCGTCGCCTGCCGCCTTCAGGCCATCCGCAGGCGCACTTTCATACACATAATATCCGTGGCCCAGATATCTGCTCCCGTTAGCACTGTTGTAGCCGTCCAGCTCCTCTTCCTCCACAGAGATCACATTTATGTTCTGCTCAGCAAACAAGGTCTCATTATACAAAAGAACCGTCGGGTTATTCCCGCCGGGCACTGCATAGTAGTGGTCGCCTGTGCCGGAATAACCGGTTTCCGGGTCAAAACTGAAGCGGTTTACGGCGCTTTCCCACATTCCTTCCAAGGAAAAGTCTGTATCTTTGGCAATCAGTTCATCCAGATTTGCCAGGTAGCCTTCCTGCACATATCCTTTGAAGTACTTGTCGTCGATCATCACCACATCCGGAACATTGCTGCCACGCAGAGCGCCGGATAGATTCGCCGCATAACCGGTAGTCTGAGGCACCAGGGTTACGGCAATATTCTCATGAGTATTGTTAAAGTTTTCCACAGCCTCCAGCAGTACCTGCTGATTGGCACTGCCCACCTCAGCCCAGAAGGACAATTTGACCGTGCCCTGTCTGCGCTCTCCGTCCTGTGAGGTCTGGCTTTCCGTACCGGAAGCTCCGTCAGCAGGTGCACCTCCACATGCAGCCAGCCCCATAATCAATGTCGGCATCATAATCGCCGACAAAATCCGTCGTATTTTCTTATCCATTTTTTTCCTCCCTTTCTTTTCTCTCTCTTTTTCACAATCAGGCGGCTCTAAGGCAAAAAAGAATGTTAATTTTCAACAAAGAAATGATACTTTGATTGTATATTCCCCTGGCAGGTAATACAATAACAAAAATCGCCTTCTCGATTCGATAATTCCTCTTCTTTTGAATTACAGCCGCTTCCCGGCTTGAATAAGCACATTATACCTGATTTACGGCAGTCTTCCGCAGCAAAAAAATGGAAAGTATTGATCCGTCAATACTTTCCAAAATAACCTTATCTGTTTAAGCGATGAAAGCGAAATGTTCTGTTGTAGCTCCTCCAGAAAGTCTGCTGATTTGTAAAGCCATTCATGTAGATAAGCTCATCCAGCGTCTTATCCTTATGCCTCGGATCGTCCGCCATCTGAACCACCTGCTGTACCCGAATATCATTGATAAAGGCCCGCAGATCCACATTCAGCCACCTGGAAAGCTTCTTGCTGATCTGTTTCGGAGAAAGGAAAAATACCTTTGACAGAACCTCCAGTGTCAGCGGCTCCTTGTAATGTTCATAAATATACTGAATCATTTCTGCAACCTGGTCGCTCTCCCCTATCACGGGATGTCCCAGCCTCTCCACCCCATAGTGTACAATAATGTCTGCCATAAGCGTGTAGGCAATTCCATGCCGGGCCAATTCCATGATCTCTCCCGGCGGCTTATCATCCCCCCCAATTACCGGCCGGATTCTTTCCATGAGCAGCTCATTATACTCCTCATCCATCAACCAATGCGGCAGCCTGCTCTGTGGATAAAGCGCGCGAAACTCGCGCAGATACTGGGTTCCTATGTGAAAATAGAAAATGTCCGCCTGGCCTTCTATCTCGTAGCTGTGGCTCTCCAGGCAGTCAATGACTGCAATCTGCCCGTCTGTCAGTACCCTGGTTTCTCCGGCAATGGTAACGGCCACAATTCCATGTACCACCCCATATAGTTCAACATTACGGTGAAAATGATAAAAATATCCTTCGCTGGTATATTGCTCCGCAATAAATCTTGAGTCATAATCTCTCTCAAGTTCATTCTGTCTTTCTTTATTGATCTTATCCATGCTAACTCCCGCCCGCAAAGGCCAGGGTACAAATCTGCCCCGGTTCTCCTGGGATATGTTTACTTACCCTGTATTACAATTGCTTTTACCATTTTCCCGTCGCTCTGTCTGCTTCTTCTAAACGCTTTGGCAAAAGCCTCCGGATTCCTTACGATACAATTTTTGTCATATACCAGGAAAAAAACCGTATCCGCTTTATAAAGGAACCCGTCCGCCCCCATCTGCTCTGTCAGTTCTTTTTCCGGCAATCCTTCGCGCGGACATTTCAGTTCTATAAGAATATCATACGCTTCCAAGTAGATATCCGCACGCATACCGCTGTAACCGTTGTCGCTGTTTACCTCCGTCCTTGCTGTCGGAAATATGGGCAGTAACATTGCGTATACCATTCTCTGCAGATCATACTCATTCTTTATCTGTATTTTCCCAGATCCTCCTGTGACAAAGTACTCCTTTTATGCAGGGTTTCTTCAAACATGGCCCGAAAAAACACAGGAAAATGGCGCAATACACTGTCCACCAGCAAAATCGCAGTTTTCTTTGACATCTCACGCTCAGAACATTCTCCTATCTCCTGTAAAAGCAGAATCGTACCACGCAGAGCCTTTCTGATTGATTTTTCAGTGTCCTCTTCCGAATATTCATTTTCCGAATAATGCATTTTTACATTGATCTCTCTCATCTGCTCTTTCAGACATTCATTTTGCCTCAACAAATGCATTACCTCGCTGCACCATCTCTCATAATCCGTCTTCAGTATCTGCACATCCCGGATTTCCAGAAGGCGTTCTCCGTCTTTCACACACTCTTCTATATTCATTGAACCTCCTTAGTTCCATCTGAGATAAAACAAAAAGATATTGTCTAGTATATATATTACATCATCTTTCCAGTCCAGCACCTGATACAGGCTTCCCTGTGTTTCCAGAACTTTTTGCCAGTTCTTTAACGCATCCTTCATCTTCTGCTGCTTTATAGTACAGTCTGTTACGCTGCCCTTCACTCTCTCCGACAATTCGTCCAGGCTCAGCTCCACCAGCGGAGGATTATCTGCCAACACTTTTAAAATAAGGCTGTAGATATCCCGTCTGCTTCCGTCGGAAAGCAGATATTGCAGTCTCTGCTGCCCCCTCGTCGGCGGTCCGGCCTTTAAAAGCCGAACTACATCTGCATAGGGAAGATTCACACAGGTAAACCTGCAGCTTTCCTCTACAATATCTTCCGTAATCTTCAAATTTTCTCCTGCAATAAGACCGATGTTTAAACAAATAGACTGCATCAGCTGGGGCGATTGAATGCTTTCCTCCGCCATTCGCCGGATCAGACCGTCCTCCACCTCTATTTTCAGCTCTGCAAAGCCCTTTTCAGCAATTCTTTTCAGCTCGTCCTTCTCCCAAGCCTCTATTTCAATGACAGATATTCTCCCGGTCAGATCCGGATTCAGGCGTATGGCTTCATCTGACCGATAGGGAAGAGAAATAATCACCGCCTTAAACCCTGAGCGAATCACTTCCTTTAACTGGCATGCTATCGTATACTGCATTTCCGGCGACGCATAGTGAAAGTCATCCAATACAAGCACCTTTTCATTTGCAATGAAATATTCCACTACCTTATCCTTCGCCGCAATATAGTTTTTCGTAACGGTTGTAGCCCTGTTTTCGCTGTCAGAATAAGCTGCTTTTTCTTCGCTGATCTCAGCCGTCATGGAAATACCGGCCTTCTTACCAATTCCCCACCAGAAATCAGTTTCTTTGGCAAAATCGTTTCCAGACATGGAAATCATGTTTTTCTGTCCAATCACGGTTTCACACAATACTGTCTTTCCGATTTTTGACGGTCCTATGATATAAGTCAGGTATCCGTCAATAGAAAGACTTTGCTTCAAGCGCTCTTCATAAGTATATCTCACACTCCTGGAATATCTTGACACATATGTCTTCTGCGGATATGTACCCGGTTTAAATATTTCCGAAAACTTTTTAACCATAATTCCCCCTTTTTATCAGACAAGATGGCCATTCGGCCGCTTTCTTCCAGGAATAAGCACATTATACTATAAATTGCTCCGCAATTTACAGCAGATGGCCATTCGGCCGCTTTCTTCCAGGAATAAGCACATTATATCATAATTATCCCCCTTTTCACACCTTTTATATAGAATTGCTGACTTACATAGAGCTTTTTCTGTTACTATCTGTTTTCTGCAAATAACAAGTAGTCCTTTTTCTTATGGATTAAAATAAAAGAGGACGTCTCTGACCCCACAGGCAGACGTCCTCCCATCCATTTCTCTCGCAGATCAATCTTTACTTTTCAGGCAGTTTTCCATGTGGCACAGTTCGGATCCAGGCGGCGATCTTACCGCTCTCCTCCCACTCCTTCCCTGCAGAGGCATAGTCCATCACACGCAGGCTCCCGCCTCCACGCAGTGCGATCTCCAGCTCCGCCATGTGGTCACAAGACCCCGTTCCATGCTCTGTCTCCTTCG
>CAJUJU010000063.1 GCA_910586835.1 uncultured Acetatifactor sp. | reverse complement strand
CGGAAACAGGCTACTACATAGAGAAGCCCAAAACACAGAGCGGTATCAGACAAATCCCAATGAGTGAAAAAGTGTATGAAGCGTTGGGGCGCGTGTTGGAGAACCGCAAGGGAGCGAAGAAGATCACCATTGACGGTTACAGCAATTTCCTTTTCCTCAACCGGGACGGCTGCCCGAAAACGAATGTGAACTATGCTACCATGTTCCGGGGGCTTGCAAAGAAGTACAACAAGTGCCATGAGGAAGCGTTACCCAAAGTAATGACACCCCACACCCTGCGCCATACATTCTGCACCAATTTAGCCAATGCTGGCATGAACCCGAAAGCGTTACAGTATATCATGGGACATTCCAACATCACCATGACGCTGAGCTATTACGCACACGCAACATTCGCTTCCGCAAGGGCTGAAATGGAAAGGCTGATTGCCGCATAGGCGCGGGCAGAATTTACTACTTTTTTACTACCGCCCAGAAGGAAAACCTAAAGGTTTATGAGGGTATATGTGAACTTCTCCCCATATCTAAACTACCGGAAAAGCCCGAAAATACAGGCTATTCCGACATATAAGAATTTCTAAAGAGATAATCTAATTTTACCAATAATTTTATTAGAAAAATTAAAGGTTCCGTCAATAAAGATCTCAGAACCTCCATGGGCCTGGATCCGTTCTCCTTTTGCGTCAAGCCTGACCTAGCCGGGTCTGGATGCTGTCATAAAACATATCCTGTGTTCACCTTTATTCTATCTCAATCTTAAATACGACGGGATCCACTGTCTTTTTGTCACACTTGATATGCAGCCCGTCCTTATCTCTGCTCCACACAAGCGCTTCCCCCTGTCCCGGCACGGTTATGGACCTGATCAGACCATGGAAGTTGGCCTGCCTGGAGGCATCCTGCTCTCCCAGCGAAGTGATGCAGTACTCCCCATCCTCACTGCACTTCAGGGCAATGGCATACAGATAACCGCCGGCGGTAGTAAACCGGAAATCCCTGGAGGTAAAGTTCTTTTTGATGCCGTCCGAGAACTGCCCCTCCACAATCCGGGTCGGTCCTTCTCCGTATTTTCTCCAGACCTTTGTCCCATAGATCGCTTCCCCGTTGACCTTCAGCCATTCTCCGATGTGAAGCAAGACCTCCGTATCCTGTTCGGAGATGGTTCCGTCCGCTCTGGGGCCCACATTCAGCAGAAGCGTACCGTTCTTGCTGACAATATCCACCAGATCGCAGAGAATATCCTCCGCCGACCTGAACTGGTTATTTTCGGTATAACACCAGGAATTCAGAGCAATAGCGGTATCCGTCTGCCAGAAGTACGGCTTCACATCCGCAAACTGCCCCCGTTCCACATCCGGCACTGCCGTTCCAAACAGAAAGGCATCGTGTTTGTAATTGATCACCGCGTCCGTTCCCCACTCGTGGGCCCTGTTGTAATAGTAGGCGGCAAACTTCTTCAGCCAGGGCTTGCAGGCGCTGTGCTGAATCCACCAGTCAAAATAGAGTATCTTCGGACGGTAGCGGTCGATTATCTCGCAGGTGCGCACCAGCCAGTCCTGTAAAAACTCCTCCGTAGGCTCCGGTTTACTGTACAGGTCATGATGGTCCTGCTCCGGCATGGCAGGCCAGTAGAAATCTCCCCGCTCCATAGGATCCTTGATGTCACTGTCAAACTCTTTTCCGTGTCCCATGAAGAACCAGTGCTCCACCCGGTGGGAGGAAGCGCCCACCTGCATTCCCAGCCTGCCGCAGCTTTCCTTCAGCTCTCCCAGCACATCCCGTTTCGGTCCCATCTCGCAGGCATTCCAATGAGATATCTCGCTGCGGTACATCTGAAAGCCGTCATGATGCTCCGCCACGGGAACCACATACCTTGCACCGGCCTTCCGGAACAGCTCCGCCCATTTGTCCGGGTCAAAATGTTCTGCCTGAAACATGGGGATAAAGTCCTTATAGCCGAATTCCGCATGCTTCCCATAGGTTGCAATATGATGCTCATACTCCGGCGAACCCTGGATGTACATATTGCGGGAATACCATTCGCTGCCGAAGGCAGGAACACTGTAGATGCCCCAGTGGATAAAGATACCGAATTTGGCGTTTTGATACCACGCGGGAACCCGATAGGCGGACAGAGATTCCCAGGTGTCCTGATAGGGACCCTGTGCAATCACACGGTCAATTTTTTCCAGGTATGGTTTTAAATCGTACATATAGCTTGTCCTTTCTGTAACTTTTTGCGCTTTGCACTCTGCGCACATGGAATCTGAAGTCGAAATAATGTCCTTCTATTTCGACACTTTACCATACTGCATTTGCCCTGTCTATCGTTCCGTAAGCTCAATCCAACCGTGGGCTTCCGCCACGGCGTGGTTTCCTGTCAGGCGAGCTCTCCGCCCTGCTCAGAGTAAGCCTCCCGTTCCGGAAGGAATACAGGTTCCTTTTGTTTGGCGTGGAACCCGTAACCTGCCCACAAAGCGGCTCCCGCTGCCGGCAAAAGCTGCCGATGTCCATACGAAGCTCATCTCACACTGTTATGCCCATCAGAGGCAGCACATCTTCCACCCCTTTTTCAACCGCAAGCTGCAGAGGCGTAACCCCTTCGGCGTTTTCCGCACGGATATTCGCGCCTTTTTTGATCAGATACCGCGCCTCCTGTCCCGCCATTCTCTGCAGCGCATGATGAAGCGGGGTGTCGCCTTTGTCGTCCCTGGCGTTCACATCCGCGCCGGCCTTTACCAACACCTTCACAATATCTGTTCCCTCCGCCAGAAGCAGGGGCGTATTTCCAAAATTATCCCTGTGGTTTACGTCCGCGCCCTTTTCCACAAACACAGGCGCAAGGGCACACCTTATGCCGTAATTGTCATCGCTCAGAGCGGCGATCAGCGGCGTCCTGCCGTCCTTCCCGGGGACGTCCACATGCTTCAGCGCCTTTGCCAGCGCAATTCGCTCATCCTGAGTCAGCCTTTTTGACCCCGTTATATAATCATGAAAAAGCACCGTATGCGCCGGCGATTCCTCCTGTACATTCAGAATGGTATCGTCCGCGCCCACGGATATCAAAAGCTCAACAATATTCGAATATCCCTGCAGGCAGGCCAGATGCAGCGCCGTAGAGCCCGGATCCTTGCGGGAATCCGTGGTGACATTCATGTTCACCCCCGCATCCGCCATGGCCTGAAGCATTCTCGCATGATTCCTTTTGGCAGCCATATGAACGGCGGAAAATCCGTTCTTATCCGGCGTTTCCATGGATTCCCGGCTGAAATACCGCACTGCCCTTGCCAGTTCCTCCTCAATGTCCGTATCCATCCACGGCTTTTTCAGAATATAATCCCTGTCCGCCGCTATCCACGCCGTCGTCTTCCCGGCAACCAGAGGCGCGTTCAGATCAACGCCCAGACGGAACAGTCTGTCCACAATCTTTACATTAAAGACCCACTTCAGAATATAATCCCGCAGGCAGGTGAGCTCCCCCTGGCAATATCTTGTCTCCGTAAAGCTGATACCACTCTCCGCCGTCATGTCAAGGGCTTTCTCCGGATCCTCCATATTTCTCAAAATCAGTACAACAGCATCAAAAACATTCAGCATCTCACTGTCGTCATCCTGATCAGCACTGGAGAGCATGGCCTGAAAAACTCCGAATACCAGCCGATCCTCCGCCTTCTTGTTCATGGCCTCACGCACGATATTATCCAGCAGAAAATGCAGATCATCCAGAGAAAGAACCAGCTTTCCGGAACAAACCTCCTCCGCGCTCTCAATGATCTCATAGTCGTACATGGCATAATTGTTAAACATTTTTCTCCGCCTCCCTTTCTTCCTGTTTCCATACCCGTTCCGGTCTTATCCTGCTTTCTAAGTTAGCATACCGACCAGACACATGCAAGAAATTTTGAGCGGAAGGCGTCCCTGTTATTCGGACGGAGCCCCTGATAAAAGCACTTTCTTAACCCTTGATTTCCCCTGCAATAACACCCTTTTCCGATTTATCCTGAAAGAAGGGAAACAGTACCACCACAGGCAGCGTGGCCGCCACGACCACCGCGCAGCAGATCAGGTATCTGCTGTAATCCGGGACGATATGTCCCGCACTACTTGTAGATATGTTAATCATATACGCCTTGACAATATTCCATAAGTAGAATATGATTATTGTGAGGATTCTGACAGAAACAGCATCCCACAGAAAGGAACTCTCAGATGCTGAAGCACGGTATTTTGGGTTTAATCAACTATCATGAAATGACCGGATATGAGATCATGCAGGCGTTTCGGGACTCCCTGAACTATTTCTGGAAGGCGCAGACAAGCCAGATCTATCGGGAACTGCAGAACCTGGAACAAAAGAACTGGGTTGCCAAAACTATTGTTCCTCAGCAGGGAAAGCCGGATAAAAACATCTATTCTATCACGGAGGAAGGCAGGCACGAACTGATCAGATGGCTTTCGGACGGCGATCCGGGGCTGGTCTCCCGAAACCCGTTTCTCATGAAGGTCTTCTTTATGGGAGAACAGAGCAGAGCAGAAAACCTGCGCTGTTTCCGGGAACTGAAGGCGTGCTGTCAACTGCTCATGGAAGGTCTTGACTCCGTCCCCGAACAGATAAAAGCCTATGGCTCCCGACTTGACTGTGGGGAAAAATCTCTATATTGGGAAATGACTGTAGAATACGGGCGTCGTAACATGAAGATGCTCATGGAATGGGCACAAGACTGCATTGCTATGTTGGAGGGAAACCACAGCCTATGAAAATACTGGTGATCAACGGCAGCCCCAAGGGGATCAAAAGTAATACCATCAAACTGACAAAAGCCTTTCTGGCCGGAATGGAAGAAGGCGCCCGGGCCGGGGACATCGCCTTCGATGTGGATGAACTCCAGGTAAACCGTCTGGATATCCGTCCCTGCCTTGGCTGCTTCTCCTGCTGGAGCAAAACCCCGGGAAGCTGCTGCATCCGGGACGACATGCAGGAGGTAATCCAAAAGCTGCTGTGGGCAGACGTCACCATATGGAGCTTCCCCCTGTATTATTATACGGTTCCCGGGACACTGAAAAACCTGATCGACCGACAGCTTCCCATGGTACTGCCCTTTATGACAGACGACGAAACACAGACTGGCAGCGGGAGCCACCCCTCCAGATATGACATGAGCGGAAAACGCACCGTGGTCATCTCCACCTGCGGATTTTACACTGCGGAAAGAAATTACGACGGCGTGTACAGCCTGTTCGACCATATCTGCGGCAAAGACAACTATACCACTCTCTTCTGCGGCCAGGGAGAGCTGTTCCGGGTGCCGGAGCTGACAAAAAGGACAGACGAATATCTGGGATATGTCCGGAAAGCAGGAAAGGAATATATCGCAGGCCAAATCCTGCCGGAGACAAAGAATAAGCTGGCGGAATTATTGTATCCCCGGGAAACCTTCGAGCGCTGGGCAGATTTGAGCTGGGGCATTGAAAAGCCGGGCGGAGAAAAGGAATCCGACGCTCTGATTTTTACCAGACAAATGGCCCTGCTTTACAGAAAGGAAAGCTATTCCGGCAGAGAACAAGTGCTGGAAATGTACTATACGGATGTGGACGAAAGCTATCAGATCGTCATGGGGCAGGATGGAAGCCGGGTATTGACAGATGGTTCAAAAGCCGCCACTACCCGAATTGAAACACCGCTGTCCGTATGGCGCTCCATCGCCGCCGGGGAAATCCGCGGGGACGAGGCGCTGATGAAACAGCTCTACCGGGTGAAGGGTGATTTTAATTTGATGCTGAAATGGGACGATTATTTTGGAGGACCCGGAAGCAGTCCCTCCGAAAACCGGCCGGAAACCGCTGCGGGATCCGCCGGTGAAATGCATCTTCCCACAAAAAATACCAATATGAATATCCTGCTGATTCCCTGGATCGCCTTCTGGGTATTCGCAGGAATCGACAGTTTTGCCGGAAGCTATATCAGCATTGGCATCTGTCTGCTGATTCCACTGCTCTTTTTCCGGAATAAGAAAACCCTCTACGATATTTTAAGCCAGGCCCTGGTGGGCGGCTTTTCCATCGCGGCACTGCTTGGGATAAACGCCGGAATCATCCTGCCGCTGTCCTATCTGGCATTCGGAATCATGTGGACTGTAACCTGCTTCGGGAAAATCCCCCTGACAGCCCTCTATTCCATGAACGAATACAATGGAGAATCCGCCTTGCAGAATCCTCTGTTTTTAAAGACAAACCGGATTCTCACTCTGATGTGGGGCATTTTATACCTGTTGACGCCCATCTGGACCTTCTTCCTGATGGGAACCCGGATCAGACCCTACACCGGCGCGGTCAATTCTGTTCTGCCTGCCCTGATGGGCCTTTTTACCGTGTGGTTTCAGCGTTGGTATCCCGCAAAGGTGGCAAGGGGAAAGTGAGACTGCCGCCCCGCTTTAGTTGAACAAAAAAACACTTGTTCCCATTCCGGTTTTCCAGTATACTGGTAGTAAACCAGGAAATCAAAAACAGGAGGATTTTTATCATGTATTATGATGACAAAATATGGATCGGTGACTCCGACGGCGAAAAGGTGTGTATTCTGCCCAGGATGGCCAACCGGCACGGATTGATTGCAGGCGCAACCGGCACCGGCAAGACAGTCACCTTAAAGGTGCTTGCCGAATCCTTCAGCGACGCGGGGGTGCCGGTATTCCTCGCTGATGTAAAGGGAGATCTTGCCGGAATGTGCCGCCCGGGCAAGGAAAGCTCCGATATGCAGGAGCGCATAGACTACTTTGGTTTGAATCGGTGCGGTTTTTCCTTCCAGGCCTATCCCAGCGTCTTCTGGGATGTGTATGGCAAAATGGGAATCCCGCTTCGCACGACAATCTCCGAAATGGGCCCTATCCTGCTGGGACGGCTTATGGATCTGACCCCCGCCCAGACAGATGTGCTGAACATCGCCTTCAAAATTGCGGACGACAACAGCCTGCTTCTCATTGACACCAAGGATCTGAAAGCCATGCTGCAGTACATCGGGGAAAACGCCGCAGACTTCAGCATGGAATACGGAAACATTCCCAAGCAGAGCGTGACCACCATCATACGCCATATCGTCGCCCTGGAGACAAAGGGCGCGGAGGAATATTTCACGGAGCCCGCTCTGAATATCGCGGACTGGTTTTCCACCGGAGCAGGCGGCAGAGGAACCATCAATATTCTGGACTGCCGGGAGCTGGTAAACGACCCCACCATGTACTCCATTTTCCTTCTGTGGATGCTGTCGGAACTGTTTGAGACCCTCCCTGAAATCGGAGATCCCGCCAAGCCCCGCATGGTATTTTTCTTTGACGAAGCACACCTGCTCTTTGACAACGTGTCCAAAACCCTGCAGGAAAAGATCGAACAGATCGTAAAGCTGATCCGATCCCGGGGCGTAGGCATCTACTTTATTACCCAGGCCCCCAAAGACATTCCCGACGGCGTCCTGAGCCAGCTGAGCAACAAAATCCAGCATGCCCTGCGGGCCTACACCCCGGCAGATGAAAAGGGAATCAAAACAGCGGCAGCCTCCTTCCGGGTGAACCCCGCCTTTGACACGAAGAAGGTTCTCTCCGAGCTTGGAACAGGCGAAGCCCTTGTGTCCGTACTGGACGAGGACGGTATTCCCACCGTGGTAAAGAGGTGCCGGATCCTGCCGCCCCAGAGCCTTATGGGTCCCATCTCCGACGAGGAAAAGCAGCAGGAGGTTCTGATGAACAATCTTTATCTGCGCTATAAAAATGCGGAGGATCCCGACAGCGCTTACGAGTTTTTCCAGCGGAAACGCCAGCAGGATGCTCTGGAGATGGAGCAGCAGAAGCGGGACGAGGCAGACCGGAAGGCTGCCGAAAAGGAACGGATTGCAGCGGAAAAAGCCGCCGAAAAAGAGCGGATTGCAGCCGAAAAGGCCGCTGAGAAGGAGCGGATTGCAGCCGAAAAAGCCGCACAGAAGGAGTCCGAGAAGAAGCAGAGAGCCATGAAATCCGGCATCCGGAGCGTAGCCAGCTCTGCCGCCGGCACCATCGGCCGGGAGGTAGGCAATACCCTGGGAAAGACCCTCGGCGGTTCCTTCGGCAAGAAGCTTGGCGGAAACGTGGGCGCACAGCTGGGAAGAAGTATTCTTGGCACCTTCCTGAAATAAGGGAAAAAAGAGTGCTTCGCAAACTCGTGAATGCATGCGCCTGACGGCGCAATTTCCTATAAGGGAACAAAAAGAGAAAATCCGGACTCCCATTACAGGCAGATCCGGATTTTCTCTTTCCTCCTATTCCCCATACAATAGTGTAAACGTTTCATAATGATCCTCCGTATAGTAGATCAGCCCGTCGTTGGAATACACGATACGCTTTGCCCCTCTGCTCCTGGCGCCCAAAGTGTCAATATCACATTCGTGGTACTCCCTGCCCTCTTCCTCCGGCAGATTGCCCTCGTAATTTCCGAAATAGTCGCCCCCGATGCACATACCCGGAGCATAGGGATCCAGGGAACCACCCTCCCAGCCCAGGGCCCTGGCTTCTTTTTTGGTGATAAAATTGTCCGGCAGTTCTTCGTATGTATAGAGGTATAACGCCACATCCTCCATGGAGGTATAGACGCCGTACTCGTCCAGTTCCTGACCCGGGCCTGCAGGATCGTTCTGATTTTCACCGGAGGGCTTTCTGTCATTCCAAAATGACTCCGTCCCTTCCGAAAAACCTTCCCCTGTTTCTCCTGACGCGGTCTTATTTCCCGCGACATCGTCCTCATCCTGCGCCGGATCCCGTTCCGCGTCTCCTGTCTGGCATGTCGACGCACTCTGCCCTGCGTCTTCCCGCCCGAACCGACTCTCTCCTTCCTCCCGTCCGGCCTGACTCTGTCCTGCGTCCTCCTGAACGGTTTGGCGATCGCCTTCATCCTCCCACACGGACATATGCGAAGATTCGTAATAGTTTTCTCCGTAATAGCCTTCCCCGCAGCCCGTCAGCAGAAGGCTTGCCGCAACTGCCAGCAGCCCGGATAACCATTTCTTATTTTTCCACATGAGAACTTCCCTCCTTTTCTCATTCCGATTATACCATGATTTCGTGTGCTTCAGCGCACATGGAATCAGAAGTTGACTCAATGTCCTTCCGAGTCAACATTATACAGCAAACCAGACGGCGCGTACACAGAATTAAGAATAAGGAAAAAATAAAATCTCTACAGGCAGATGCTTCCGTCCTTCATCTGAATAACCACGTCGGATTGCTCCGCCACCGCGGTGTCATGGGTGACAATAATCACGGTACAGCCGTCATCATGGGCAAGGCTGCAGAGAATCTCCACGATATTCCGTGTATTTGCGGAATCCAGATTTCCCGTGGGCTCGTCGGCAAGAATAATTTTGCAGCCCTGCGCCAGGGTCCTTGCAATGGCCACCCGCTGCTGTTCGCCTCCCGATAGGTGTTTGGGCAGCCGCCTGTCATAGTGCTCAGGCAGCTCTACCCTGGCCCTGGCTTCCTTTGTAAGAGTGAGCGCTTCTCCCTTTGGCAGTTTTTTCAGGCTTAAGGGATATTGTATGTTCTCCTGTACGGTAAGCAGCGGAAACAGATTATAGTTCTGATAGATTACCGATACCGCGTCCCTGCGCATCAGGTTTCTGTCCCACTCCCTGGTGGACCTGCCATCCACCAGAATCTCACCTTCCACAGGCAGGTCAAGTCCCGCCATCAGGGAAAGCAGCGTGGTCTTTCCGGAGCCGGACTTGCCAACAATGGCGTAAACCTTTCCCGGCTCAAAATCATAAGAGACATCATCCACCGCACGGACGGTCTGGTACTTACCCTGGTAGCTGTAGGAAACCGATTTTAATGTGATACCCATATCATTCTTCCTCCTTTATTACAGTAAGCAGATTTTTCCGCAGAAATACCCAAAGCGTGACGGAAAGCCCCACAAGATAAACCCCTGCAAACAGACAAAGCTGGTACAACGGCTGCCACATAAAGCATGCCCCTCCTGAAGCCGTCCCCAAGATGACACACACCGCCTGTTCTGTGACGCAGGAGATGTAAATACCCATATTAGACGTCCCCAGCGTCCGCATTAAGGCAATTTCATGTTTACGGCTGCGAATCATCAAAACTCCCACAAGAGCCCCCGCCCCGGCGGACAATACAAAGATAGCCGCCGCTGCGATACGGTTTACCGCAATGCTGTTTTCCAGGTTCTGTTTGGCCTGCTTCAGCTGAGAATCATTGATATCCAGCGCAAGGAAAAATCCGTCGTTTTCAATCATTCCCGCCGCCCTGGCATCCGGTTCGGCAAACCATTTTGCCGCCTCCTCTCGAAACAGCTCCAAATCCTCGTTATTCCGAAGCGTTGCAGACAGGGAATCCGCCATCACGGTGCGTCCCGTACTTCTGAAAATTTCCAGATAGGTTTCCCAGGGACAATAGATCGCCTTATCCTCCTTGCCCTCGTAGGTTCCCACAATCTCAAACACACCGTCATAATCCGTCTCCAGATAAAAATCAGCCGCCAGATGAACCGCAAAGCAGTCCTCCGGGGTCTCCTGCTCCTGCAGCTTTTTCATCAGCTCCCAGGGAAGAATACACTGTAAGTCCCTCCCGGCAAAAACGGCTTCCCCCGCGCCCTCGTTCCAGAATATGGTGCAGCCGTTTTCGGGCCGGAGCCTGGGTTCCGCCTGAAGGGAGGTAATGCCTGTCAGGGTATATTCCTCTCCCTCCCAGACAAATTTTATGGAGCTTTTGATCTGTACATCCTCCACCCACTCCATCAGCTCCGGGGAGCCGTACCCCGAATTCCCCGTAAACAGGACATGAATATCAGGAGAAATATTCAGCTGATCCGACTGATCTCCCGTCAGATTCGTGACCGTGCAGTTCACTTTGATCTGCCGGTAAATCTCATCATAATGGCCCTGTGCGGAAAGAATCCCCCTGTGCAGGCTGCAGAGTGCCAACCCGATCAGACCGGAAAACAAAACGACCGCCACAGCGGCAAAGGGCTTCCGCCTGAGCCGTATCCACAAATAACGCATACCTGAAATGCCTCCCTCTATTTTCCCTTTCTCAATCCCTTTTCCCTGGTGACGGGAAGCGCCGCCGCCAAAACCGCTGCCAGCATGAAAAGCACATAAGCTGCCGTGAGAACTGCCGCTGTGACAGGCGTATTGGCCTCCAGAGGAATCTCCACATTCACCGACTCCATCAGTCCGGCCGTCACACGCCTCCAAAGCAACGCTCCTATAATGCCTCCCAGAACCCCTCCCGGGATCAGTACACCCGCCGAACCCGCAAGCACATGCCGGATCTTTTCTCCCCTGCCGGCACCAAGGGAATGCATAACGGCCACAGTCTTCCCCTGCTGTAAGGGAAAGAGAATCAGCAATAAAACCATTACCGCCCCTGCGGCTGCAATGCCTACCCAAAACGCATTGACAGATACGGACTCATAGTCATCCAGGGCGGAGACAATCTGGCTGTACCCCTGATCCGTACAGATGAACAGGCCGGGATAGCCCACCTCCTCCTGCAGCTTCTCAAATTCGGCAAGCTTTCCGTTTTGCAGCACCAGGGAGTAGAAGACCCCCGATCTTCTCATCCACATTTCACAGGTGACGGAGGCCTTGGGCACGAAGAGCGTATTTGGCGTAAAGCCATAGGGATCATTGGCGTTCTGCCAGGCGTTGTTCTGCCGGTACAGCCCCACAACGGTATACCCTTCCGTCTCCGTCAGAAAACCCGCCGCCCGGGAATAAATCGCTGCGCCGGGCGGGGAGGTGCGATCCATACTCTGTCGCTGTGCATTGATGTTGTAGTCATAGCCATAATATCTCAGGTCGACGGTATCCCCCACCTGCAGGCCGTTTGCCGCCGCCAAGGACTGGGACAGGATGCAGACCCTACTTCCGTCGGTGCGCTCTCTCTCCGTAAAGTCCCTGCCCTCCACGATCCTGGCCTGACCTCTTGCAAAAGCCGCCTGATAACCCAGCTTATCCACTGCCAGCACCGGGAACCCGTGGTTGCTGATCTCCATCTCCTCCAGGGCCTGCCGCCAGAGCCTTCCCTCCTCCGACGACAGATACTCCTCCGCTTCTCCCTCCAGCTTGGTCATGGTGGGAACGCGGTAATGGGGGATATATTCCTCCGCAGGTACATACTCATAATGATACCCACCATCCACACCGGAGAGCTTATCATAATTCCGCCTCTCCGCCGTGAATGTAACGAACTGTCCCTGCCCGTCGGGACCGCTTGCAGGCAGGGAGCTGTAATCGCAGACCGTCATAAAGCAGTCCAGCCGGTCTGCGATCTCTTCCTTCGACAATCCGAAACCAAACAGTTCCTGAAAAGCGTCCTGCCAGGTCAAGATCAGACCGTTCATGTCACGTCCCTGGACATCGGAATAATCCATTCCATAGACCAAGCAGCGCTGTCCGGCGTTTAACTGTAGGGCGTCCAACGCCTCCTCGTCACAGACGATGACATTGAGCGCTATGGTTTTTCCCTCCGGAGGCTCAAAGCCCTGTTCCAGACCGATGACTCTGTCTATCCTCCCCGTACAGAGAAGGGAAATCGATCTTCTCACTTTCACGGGCTCCTCCAGATCGTCGGCTTTAAAATATGAAGCATCCTCATGGGGCGTGGTTTCTATCCCGGTCAGAGTCACCTCCAGCACGGCGCACCGATAAGGATTCCCGTCATTATAGCCGTCCCCGTAAAAGCCTTCCTCATGCCGGGAGAAATTGTCCGGCGCAAGCTCCGGGATATAGGCGGAAAGCCCTCCTGAGTATGCCTCTCCCTCGACCAGGTCAGGGCGGCTGCGGATCACATCCGCCGCCCACTGCCGGTATTCCTCCGGCAATGTGACATGGTAAGTATTCGTGTCCCCTTCTTGCTCCCAAAAATATTCATCGGAGACCAGGGCCAGGGTATCATACCGGTCGTCCAGGTTCGCCCGGGTCAGAACCGTGGCGCTGTACTGCCCGGCGCTGACCACCAGGATGGCCGCCGCTAGCGCGCTTAAGATAAGCCCTGAAAGGCTTTTCCCCGGCTGGCGCAGTATCTGCATGATCGATTTCATAGGATGCTCCCTTCCGCACTTCGTCATTCCGCCTGCTCTGTGGATGCGGGTTTAGGGATGGAGACTTCTGTTTTTGTATAGGTATGGTTACAAACCCTACAGGTGTACTGATAGACTGTGTATGTACACCCATCTCCCCAATAAGAACCTTTATTTACCTGGCTTCCCGGAGCTGCCTCGTGATCTTTCATTTTCTCACCATGAGTCTCATAAAACTTTTCACCACAGCTGCAAAGATGTGTATGTATCTCCGTTATTCTGTGTTGATCATTACTTATCCAGTCATACTTATAGTCTGTCGTCACCACATAATTATGAACATGCCCCGCCGCAGCCGCAGCCATAGAAAACATAGACAACATCAGAACCAGTGCAAAACAAAAGGACAGTGATTTTGTGATTTTTTTCTTCATAGAACATAAACCTCCTGTGTTTTGATTTTGTGATTCCTTTGATCAAGAAATTTCCTGTATAGAAAAGCATACCTGATTTGCAGCATATTGTCAATGAAACATTGCAATAATTACGAATAATCACCCATTTTTACAAGTTTCATTCAAAACATTGCATCCGTCCAGCTTTTTGCAACATTCACTGCAGAATAACGGTGTTTTCCGTATCAAAACCCACGGACGCAAAACGGCAGTGCCTGCCTCATCGGCCTGCACTGCCATTCCACATCTTCGTATTAACTGCCAAAGCAGTCTACACCTCTTCATACTTCCTCAGAATAAACTCCCTCACCTGCTGATTGTTCTCCGGTTTTGTATCCTCCAGAGTCGCATGAATATAGGGTTTTCTCTCCTTCATAAACCGCAGGATATCCGTGTAGTCCATCTCTCCCAGCCCACATCCCAGTGAGATCATCTTCCCGTCCTCAATGCGGAAATCCTTCAGGTGCACCATGGCGATATCCGGCCCCAGCAACTCGATGGCCTCCCCAATCACAGCTTCTCTGTCCTGATAATTTGCCATATCAAGCAGATTCACCGGATCAAAGATGATCTGCAGGTTGGGGGATGCGATCTCATCCAAGACTCTTCTTGCCTGCCTGGGATTCCAGACGATATGACGATACACCGGCTCGATGGCGAACACCACTCCCATCTGCTCTGCATATTTAATCACAGGGCGAACATTTTTAAGAAAGAGCTGCAGCGCCTCCTCCGTATGACACTCCGGAGTAAAGGAATATGTCTCATTTGGCGCGCCGGTCTCCGTGCCCACCACACCGCAGCCCAGCCAGGAGGCAAAGCGGATGTGAGCCATATAGCGGTGAACCGTCTTTTCCAGGCTCTCCTGCCTGGGATCCGCCAGATTCAGATAACAGCCCAGCACAGCAATATCCACATGATTCTCTGCAAACACATTTTTTATATACATGGCAAGTCCCGGCGTCAGCGCCTCATCCGTAGTGGGAAACTCGTCGATGACCTTCGCCAGAGCCAGGTGCCCACAGGCAAACCCCAACCGATGAACATCCGCAATCCTCTCCGCAAAGGGAAGCCTCGTCGTGTCATGTAATCGAATTCCTAACTGCATTCTACCCCCCTGCCCGCTTCAGCGGGCATCCTGTTCCGAAAAGAACGGCTCCTCCGAGGCGTTCTTTCGTGTGAGACTTAGAGTTTCTCTGCGAAACAGCCTTTGCTGTGAGCAGTAATTGCCAACGGCAATTAGAAACTCTTCTCACACTCCCCTGCCCGCTTCAGCGGGCATCCTGTTCCGAAAAGAACGACTCCTCCGAGGCGTTCTTCCGTGCAAAGATATCAAACCAATATATCCAGTTCCTTATATTCCGCAACCTTCCGGGCAATATCATCCCAACTGATCTTGGAACGGACAAACTCACAGTCGGCCTGGATGCGCTCCACTTCCTTCTGAATCTGGGGAAGCAGAGACAAATCCTCCTTACAGGTGCGCAGGTAATAGTCCGGCAAAAGAGCACAGGGAATCAAGTCTGTCTCCGCCTCACTGTTATCCGGCCCCTCGGTCAGGAGGCGGATATGGCTGTCGAGATAGAGATTAAGCTCCGTCACCACCAACAATCCATTTAAGTCAAACACCTGAATGGGCGCCCCGCCGGGAACTTCCGCCTGGCTGGTCATATCCGAAAAGCACTCATCATCCCCCAACTCATAAAGCCGGTCACAGGTATCCATAAGAAACTGAAACTCCTCCTGTGATATCCGTTCCTGAAAGGATCGCAGGATCAAATCCACTGCCTGGCCCAAATCACCCAACACCTCGCAGCCAGGAAGCCCGGCAAGCCGTTTTCCTACCTGAACCAGACGCGCCATGGTCAGAAGTCCCCACAGGCGGGTCTGAATATCGTCCAGAAGCCACTCCGCCTGTTCCTGAACCTGTTCGGGAATCTGATTGGTCAGAAGCGGCTCCTCTTCCAGCTGCATGATCCTGTCGGAGCAATCCTCTCGAACGGACTCCTTCACCTGCTCATACACATCATCCCGGGAACTGAAGATGGAATCGGCCCGGCTCAGATACATCATGGCCCGATTGGGATCGCCGCCCTTCATGCAGTGAACACCCATATCATAATAAATCTTTGCCAGCCCGGCCAGATCATGGCTTTCCTGGGCCTTTGCCAGTCTCTGCTCCAGTTCCTCCAGATTGCGGGCCGGAAGAACGTCCCGAAACAGCTGCAGTAAATTGGTTAATTTGGATTTCATCAGGTTATCCTCTCTTTCTGATTATACGAAATAAACCATCAAAATCGGTCTTTCACCTGATTATAAAATATTTGTCTGTCATTTACAATGTATATTCAATAACCTGTTTCCGAGCATAACACAATTCCGATCAACCTGTCAGTTGCCGCGCAGAAGCTCATCTACTCCGACAAACTCATACGCCTCCCCGTCCTGGCCTTCCACAGTTACATTTTCCAGAGACAGCTTCGCCACATTCCTTGCAAACAGCCCTCTTCTGCTGCTCTTCGGCACCCCTTCGGACATGGCAGGCACATCATACCTGGGCTCCTCCGCATAGCGGAAGGATATATTTTTCATCACAATTTCCTGAATCTTCTGTTCCGGAAGCCCGTCAAAAAAAGCTGCCGCCACATGACAGTTTGTACACCTCATATTTTCAAACACAAGCTTTCTGACAGAAGGCGTCCTGTCATCCACCGGGTATGCCTCTCTGGACTGCACATAAGGCGTTCTGCCGTCCGGGTCACAGAAATAAAAGGAATTCACCACGAGAGGAGTCATCACATGATCCAGATCCAGGTTGCGGAAGGTGATCTGATCCAGGACAGCGTCCTTTCCCCTTCCCCGTCTGGTTTTGACACGCAGTCCCCTGTCCGTATGCCGGAAAATACAATCTTCCACCGCAAGATCCACGATACCGCCTGCCATTTCGCTTCCCAGCGTCACCGCACCGTGACCGTCCTCCATCAGACATTGACGGATCCGTATCTTTTCGGAAGGCCTTTTATACGTCTTCCCCATATAGATTTTTCCGCTCTTCACGGCGATGCAGTCATCTCCAAGGGAAAAGCGCACTCCCAGAATATCCACATTTCTGCAGGATTCCGGATCCAGTCCGTCCGTGTTGGGAGAATCCGACGGATTTTTGATATACAGGTCAATAAATCTAAGGTCGTCACTGAAGTAAGGATGCAGCGTCCAGGCAGGAGAATTACAGCAGTTGACGCCCTGCAGCGTCACATTTTTACAGCCGTTAATAAAAAACAGCCTGGGACGAAACACTCCCTTATAAGCTTTGACGTTCTTCCACCAATTCTCTCTGGAAGCATTTCCGTTGACCGTTCCTTCCCCATAAATGACCACATCCTCCACGCCGACACCACAGATAACGGCTGTGTACATGGGAAGCGGGTTGCCCTCCCAGCTGCCGGGGTTATACTGGTCTGTCTCGTCATAGCTCTGTATGATCCCGGGGAAGACAGGAAATCTTTCCTTCTCCGTAAACGCTTTAAGCTCCGCGCCCCTGGCTAACTCCAGACGGATATGACTCTTTAAAAACAGACTGGTAATCCGGTAGGTTCCCGCAGGAATCAGCACACGGCTGTTCTCGGGACAGGCCATAATGGCCGCCTGAATAAAGTGAGTGTCATCCTGCACGCCGTCACCCCTGGCGCCGAATTCTCTCACATCCAGCGTAACAAATTCATAATCTGTTCTGAGCCGCACCTGGCCGACCTTCTTTTCCCCGTCGAGAATTTCCACAACGTAATCGCTGTCCGGCTTCAGACCATAAAGCGAGGTAATTACCCTGTCCGTTTTGGACCATTCCGTGCCGTTCACTAACACACGATAGGTGGTTCTTGCAAAATACCGCCCGCCGTCCGCTATCTCAATGACTGCATTTCTGGCCGTCTGGCAGACAAGCCGGATTTCCGTTCCGGACTCTCCGCCCTCATCGGCACTTACCCTGCCGGAATCCGGAACTGCTTCTCCTTCGGATACGCCGTTTCCTCCGGTACACATGTCGGAAAATCTCTCGTACTTTTCACCCAGCAGCACCTGAAACTCTGACGCATGTGCAATTGCGGTCTTTAAAAGCTGCTCCGCCTCCCGGTTCTCTCCGTCGTCCGCCTCCCGGAAATGTCCGTCATGATAAAAAACCTGTATGGTCTCCCTGACCGTATCCCGGAACAGTTCCTCCAACTCCCTGTAGTACTCATAGAGCTGCGGGCTCACAAAGTCCAGCGTGCAGATCAAAGCATCCAGAAAAGCCGCTGTCTCTGTCAGGCTTTTTTCCCTTTTCAGTTCCTTCCGCAAAGTCCGAAGCTGTGCCAGGAGATCGGGATATCCCTCCTTCTTATTGCACTCCGTCTCATATGCGGCATACACAGGATAGACAAGTCGCGCCGCCTGAAACAGATTATCATCCACCTCTGTCAGCTCAAACAGACCGTTTTCCCTCCTGGAAAGCTGCTTCAGACCCGCCACTGCAGACTCTGCCGCGTCAAAATTTCCGGTTTTCACCGCCTCCAACGCATTTTTCAACTCTTCCTTCATCCCCACTGCTCTTCTCCTTCCCTTACAACCCCTCTGTCTTTTCTGATGCTGCGTTCCCATCCAGGTGAAAGCGCGTCTGAACAGGAATCCCTGCCTGCAGACGGCGTCCCCGTGGAACAAGCCCTGAGTGATGCCCCTCTACAGCGTCACACCCTGCTTGAAAATCGCCATATCATGGAAACCAGCCGCCTCGCTGCAGACCTTCTTTCCCGAGGCAACCTCCACCACATAATCAAAAAGCGCCTCCGTCTCCTGCTCCATAGTGCTGTCTTCCACCAGCACGCCGGCATTAAAGTCAATCCAATTGGACTTTTTCTTCGCCAGGCCCGAATTGGTGGCAATCTTTACCGTAGGCACCGGAGAGGCAAAGGGCGTCCCCCGTCCCGTAGTAAAGAGCACAATCTGCGCGCCTGCCGCTGCCAGCGCCGTGGCTGCCACCAGATCATTGCCCGGAGCGCTGAGCAGATTCAATCCCGGAGCACTTACGGTCTCCCCGTACTGCAGTACCCCGCGCACCGGCGCGCTGCCCGACTTTTGGGTACAGCCAAGGGATTTATCCTCCAGCGTGGAGATACCGCCCTTTTTATTTCCCGGAGAGGGATTTTCATAAATGGTCTGATTATGACTCTTAAAATAATTCTTAAAATTGTTGATCAGGTCGACAGTTTTTTCAAAAAGCTCTCTGTCGGCACAGCGGTTCATGAGAATCGTCTCCGCCCCGAACATTTCCGGCACCTCCGTCAGGATCGTGGTGCCCCCCTTGGAGATCAGCTTATCGGAAAATCTTCCCACCAGCGGATTGGCCGTGATGCCGGACAGACCGTCGCTGCCTCCGCACTTCATGCCGATGACCAGCCTGCTTACGCTCACGGGCTCACGCCGGAATCCCGCCGCATAGTCGATCAGTCCCTTCACCGCCTCCACAGACTCTGCGATCTCGTCATCACACTCCTGGGCTACCACAAATTTCACCCGATTCCCGTCATACTCCCCAATATAAGACTTCAGCACATCAATGTTGCTGTTCTCACAGCCCAGCCCCAGCACCAGCACGCCTCCGGCGTTGGGATGGTTGATCAGATCAGCCAGTATTTTCCGGGTATGTTCCTGATCGTCACCCATCTGGGAACATCCGTAAGGATGAGGAAATGCGATAACCTCCTCCACCGTCCCCTTCACACAGGCGTTCGCCTGCCTTGCAATGGCTTCCGCCACATTGTTCACGCAGCCCACCGTGGGAATCACCCAGATCTCGTTGCGAACCCCCACTTTGCCGTCCGGGCGCCGGAAACCCATAAAAGTGACATCCTCCGTCCTCTGCTCCTCTGCCGGAACCGGCTCGTAGGTATACTCCAGCAGATCCCCCAGCGCCGTCTTTACATTATGCGTATGTATCCAGGCTCCCGCCGGGATATCCTCCTTCGCATTTCCGATGCGATAGCCATACTTGATGACCTCGCCTCCCGCCGGAATATCACAGATCGCCATCTTATGCCCCGCCGGGATATCCTCCCTGGCAGTTACCTCACGCAGCCGCCCCCCGGACTCCACCGCAATGGCCTCTCCTGCCGGGATGGGCCGCAGCGCCACCACTACCCTGTCTTTTTCGTTTATTTTCAGGAAATTCTGCATAATGCCGCCCTCATTCCATTTGTCCTGATATCCTGCAGATAAGCCGTCACCGCATCTGTCAGACCGGGAACCTGATTCAGATCCTGCCCGTGGAAATCCTCCCTGGCCAGATAACTCTTCACAAAGTCCTCTGTATCCTTCCCGCAATTGTCCCGGAAGAACTCCAGCACAGCTAAGTCATCCTTGATGTCATAAGCCTGGCCGTCCCGGTCTCCCTTCAGCACTCCGTCCTTTATCTCGGTTCCCTGATAGAACGCCATCAGCGCCGCAATGGAAAAGGTCAGATGCGCCGGCAGCTTTCCGAATTTATTCACATACCCCAGCAGACTGGGAAGGCATCTGGCTCTCCACTTGGAAACGGAATTCAGGGAGATGGCAAGCAACGCGTGATCCACATAGGGATTGTTGAAGCGGTTCACCACCTGGCCTGCAAACTCCTTCAGTTCCTCCTCCGGCAGGGTCAGTGTGGGGATCACCTCGTCAAATATGGTTTTATTCATGAAATCGCAGACATCCTTATCCTCCATGGACTGCCGCACAATATCGTTGCCGCAGAGCCAGGATGCCAGCACAAAGGAAGTGTGCGCCCCGTTCAGAATACGAACCTTTCTCTGCTTGTAGGGGTGATGATCCGTCGTGAAAATAACGGGAAGCCCCGCGCCGGGCAGATCAAACTCCCCGCTGATATCCCGGTCAGACTCAATCACCCACAGCGCAAAGGGCTCACCGGTCACCATGATGCGGTCTTCGTACCCCAGCTTCTCCCACTCCTCCTGCTCCGTGGCTCTGGGATATCCGGTGACAATGCGGTCCACCAGCGTGGAAGCAAAGACACAGGCTTCCTCCACCCAGGCCTTGAATTCCCCGGAAAGCCCCCAGTTTTCAATCTGCTGCATCACGCATTTGCGCAGCATGATTCCATTGTCGTCGATAAGCTCCACCGGAAGCATCACAAGCCCTTTTCCCCTGTCGCCCCCGAAGGTTTCAAACCGATGATACAGAAACTTCGTCAGCTTTCCCGGAAATGTGGCCGGCGGATTCATCTCAAATCTGTCGGAAGCGTCGTACACGATCCCCGCCTCCGTGGTATTGGAAACCACAAAGCGAAGGGTCTCGATCTCTGCCAGCGCCATATATTTCTCATATTCATGAATGGCGTCCACCGCATCGGCCACACTGGTCACGACCCTGTCAATAATTCTGCCTTCTCCGTTTACATTGCCGCGGAGGGAAACGGTGTACTGACAATCCTGTCTGTGAAAGCTTTCCAGATTGCCAAAGTCTATGGGCTTGACCAGAACGATATCCCCGTCAAATTTCCCCTGCTCATTGGCAATATCGATCATATAATCCACAAACGCGCGGAGAAAATTGCCCTCCCCAAACTGAACCACCTTGATCGGCCGCTCTTTTTTTCCGGTCATCGCCTTGTTCAATACTTCCATTTTCCCTTCCTCCTTGAGCATTCATTTTTTGTTCTCAAAACTCCTGTTCGAAATTTATGTAAGCACTTACATAAATTCATTTTACTTCTTAATCCTGCTTTCGTCAACAACAAATCACCTGCCCATGACGCGGGATCCGGCAGATTATCAGAACATAAAAAAATATCTTGAAAAAAGATATGGGCTTCGCTATAATTTGAGTAGAGTTGATGAAACTACTTACATGATTTTTTTCTTACAGGAAATTACGTCGTGGCTGAAATTGCCTCGAAGAGGCAATTTTTTACATTCCGAAGAAAGGTCTCACAATGTATGACAATTTATGATATCTCAGAAAAAGCAGGGGTTTCCATCGCCACCGTCTCCCGGGTT
>CAJUJU010000062.1 GCA_910586835.1 uncultured Acetatifactor sp. | reverse complement strand
ACCAGACTGCTTTATCGTTTACACCAACTTCGATTGATTCCTTGTCAGTTTCTCTGCCTCTTCGAACTTTAACACCAGCTCATATTCTCCCGCCGATGCCTGAATCGCGGAAAACACTTTGTCTGCCCTGCCTGCCTCCCCGAAAATCTCCAAAGTGCCGCAGGCTCTTTCCTTCATGAAAACCTGCACCTTTCCGCTTCCTGCGCAGGTCAGTTCAATGCCGCTCCAGTCCTCAGCGCTTTTTACATAACGGAAAACCGCCTCATCCCCCGGGGAAATATTCATTAACTTTTCCCCGTACCGCTTGTCCGGGCCGATGAAAACCGTCCCCTTCATGCCGCAGGCCTGATACCCGTAGATGGTTTCGCCCGGCCCGAAGGGCTCTCCTATGCCCTGAGAAGTCATTTTCACCTCATTGATCGTACCGTCCGGATTCACTTCTATCTTCTCGATACACAATCTTCTGTGGATCCGGGTTCCTCGGCTGCAGCGGTGATAGAACACATACCATTGTCCGTCCACACACTCAATGGAGCCGTGGTTGTTCCAGCTGGCCGGGTCGCAGCCGTCATTGTCAATAATGATCCCCCGATAGGTAAAGGGCCCCAGAGGGGATTTCCCGGTGGCATACCCCAGAGACGTGGGTTTTCCCCTCTCCATATCCGCATATATGTAATAATAGGTTTCGCCAATCTTCCGCATGGAAGACCCTTCGTGGAAAAAGTGCTCTTCCTCCGTGATCAGATGATCCACAATCCCCTTCGGATCAAAGGATACCATATCCGGATTCAGTTTTACCCCATAGGATGCAAACTGTCCCCAATAATAATAGGCCTGTCCGTCTTCATCAAGGAAGGCCGCCGGGTCAATCTCTCCGCAGGGAAGCTGCAACGGAGCAGTGAAGGGGCCTTCCGGCCTGTCAGATACCGCCACGCCCTCGCTTTCATCCGCCATGCAGAAGTAGAGATAGTATTTTCCGTCACGCTCTATACAGTCAGGCGCATATAAAAGCGGCGGCTTCCATTCCTGCCCTCCCTTCTCTGTCTCTGCCCGCAGCTCCCCATCGTCCTCCAGCATTTTCCGCATAAACGGCGTGGGCCTGGACCAGTCGAGCCCCGGATACTTCGGGGCGTCCGGGTTATTCAGCCATGGAATATCCTTCCCGTTCAGGGCCATCTCATGAATCGTCCAGTTCTCCATATCCGCCGTAGACACCACATGATATTTTTCACTGCACCAGTCATTTTCCTGATCGTCAAAGCTCCCGTAAAGATACAGCCTGCCGTCCGGCATCACATGCGCCTCGCCGTCCGGTACATGATACTCCAGGGGCAGGATCGGATTTCTTGTGTTTTGGAATTCTCTCATCCTTTCTTTCCTTCTCCTTTCAGAAATACCCTGCGGGAATCATTGTCCCCACAGGGTATTTCGTCCGTTTATACTTAGGAATTGTCGGAAAATGCATCGCGTCACCCCTTGACGCCGCCTCCGATAACCCCCTTTTCCAGTTTATTCTGGAAGAACGGGAAGAGGAGGATCAACGGCGCCGCCGCCACGATGATCGCTGCGAACTGGATCAGGTATTTGCTGTAATCCGGGTTGGCGGAATTCAGGAAATCCTTGTTCTCGTTGATGATCTGATTGATCACTAACTGTAAGGGCCACAGATGCCTGCTCCTGGGTACATAGATGGATGCGGGCAGCCATGCGTTCCATGCTGCGATGACGGAGTTTAAGATGATCACCGATCCCAGGTTCATGGCCTGGGGCAGCATGATCTTCCACATGGTGGTGAAGTGCCCCGCGCCGTCGATCCTTGCCGCCTCGTACATTTCATGGGGAACGGAATTAAAAGCATTCATCATCATGATGCTGAACATTCCGTTGGTGCAGCCGGGAATCACCAGAGCCAGGGGGGTTTCCACCCATCCCAGGGCATTGATCACCATATAGGTGGGAACCATGCCTCCCCCAAACAGCATGGTCGCTGTCAGGAACAGAATCATAGGCGTCTTCAGCCTGGTCTGGCGGCTGATGGCATATCCCCCCATGGCCGCTATCATGAAGCCCAGGGCCACGCTGGTTACGGTATAGAAAATCGTGTTGCCGTACCCATCGATGATGCTGGTATCCTTAAAGATATGGGCATACCCTTCCAGATTGAATTCACCCACCGGCCAGAGCACCAGCCCTTCCTTGGCCAGCAGCGCCTGCCCGTCGGAGAAAGAGGACATCAGCACATGCCACATGGGAATGATGCTGCAGAAGGCCACCAGGGCGCACAGCAGGATTACGATCACGTCCACAATCCGGTCTCCCACGCTGGGATGCTCAATCATGGTGGAGATTCTGTCATCTTCATTGTGTTTTTTCTTTGAAACATTTTTTTTATTTGGAGTGCTTTTCCATGAGAGCGCCATCTTTCCACCTCCCTAAAACAGCGACGATCCGCTTGCCTTCTTGCTCATATAATTGGATCCCATCAAAAGTATCGTGCCCACAATAGACTGGAACAGCCCGGATGCCGCGGACAGGGAATAATCCCTGGCGCCTCCCGCCGCAAATGCCAGCCGGTATGTATAGGTGTAAATCGTATCCGCCACCGGATAGGTGGTTGGCATATACAGCAGCAGTATATTGTCGTAGCCTGCTGCGAAGCTGGTTCCGATGCCCAGAACGAACATCATCACGATGGTTGGCATGATGCATGGAATGGTAATCTTCGTCAGCCGCTGCAGGCGGGTGGCGCCGTCGATGGCCGCCGCCTCATGCAGGTCTCCGCTGACCGTAGCGATGGCCGCCACATACATGATAGAGCCCCAGCCGATGCCCTGCCAGATTCCCATCACCAGATAAATGATCCAGAAGGTGGGCGGGTTTGGATCCGCCAGCAGGTTGCTATTCTCCACGCCGAACAGATGGTGCAGCAACAGGGTGATGGGCCCGTCCTGCTTCACGAATTCCTGCACCAGGAAGCACACGATGACTGCCGCCACGAAGTTGGGCAGGTAGGATGAGGTCTGTACCGTCCGCTTATACTTCTTGCTGCGCAGCAGGCTCAGCAGACAGGCGAACAGGATAGGCATAACGAATCCCACAGTACATTTCAACAGCGCGATGACCACCGTATTGAAGATCGCACGGGGAAAGTCCGAACCGCTGAACAGTTCCACGAAATTGGCCATCCCCACCCAAGGGCTCTTGAAATATCCCTTGTTTATGTCATAATCCTCGAAGGCCATGACGATACCGAACATTGGAACGTAATGAAGCACCAGGGTATAGAGAAAAATCGGGATAAACATCAGGTACACGCCCCAGTTCGTCTTAAAGTCCTTTTTCCAGGGAACCTTCGGCGTCTGGAAGAGTTTGTCTTTTTTTGCCATATTTTCTTATCTCCGTTCTCACCGGGTCTGCCGGAAAACGACTGTCCTCTCACAGTATGTGTTGCGATATGTTGGAACCCACAACACATATTGTATATTTGCAGTATTTCCCGACAGCCTCAGGCGCAAATATTCAGGGTTGGCGGAAATCATATTTCTCCAGATAAGGCTGTACCAGACCCAGGGCCTTCTCGTAGTTCTGCTTCCGCAGCATGGTGCACCAGTCCTCCCATGTCTTGTCGTCCGTCACATCCTTCTGTCCCTTGATGAATTCCATGGTATGGGCATCCATGTAGTTCAGCAGCTTGGTGCGAATTTTTTCAATGGCTTTGTTGTCCTCTTCCTCGATGATGAAACCGGGGGTTCCGTTCCACAGTCCGATATTCGGATACTTAATCCATGCGTCCATGCTGGCCCTGAAGGAAGCGGACTGGCATCTGTCCACGCTATTTACCAGTTCGATACCGGGCATCTTGCCTGCACAGACTGCAATCTTCAGGTTTCCGCCGTCCTTTGCCAAGGTATCCGTCAGCCTGTAACGGTAATCCCCCTCGCTGACATTGGTGTACGCGCCCTCTGTCAGACCGTTCTTCTCATAGAAATCACTGCCGCTGGCCTGAGCCTGTTCCCGGGTCAGCCCCACGGTTTTCACCACAGCCCCTTCCTCGGTGTAGAAATAATCCAGAAACGCACACAAAGCTCCGATGTCCTTGCCCTCTTCCACAGCCTTGGTGGTGATATAGACCGGATTGCCTCTCATACTCACGCCCGCCGCGGTACAGTCCGGAATCACATTGCGGCATTCCTCCGGCCCATAGACATCATTAATGGGCATGGGAGCGCCCGCCACGAAGATGCCCTCTGCCAGGGGCGTCTGGGAAGGATCGTTCCGGTTATAGATCCGATTCCCCAGCGTGGACTGCTGTCCGTACCAGATGCCGATCTTGCCCTGGTGAATCTTGGCGGAGTCGATAGCATAATGGGCGTCGCTGGTCTTCTGGTCAAAGGTCTTATCCAGCCAGCCCTTCTCATACCAGGCAGACAGGCATTCCAGATAGGTGCGGAAGGAGTCTGATACGCCGCCGAAGCAGGCCTGCCCCTGGTCATTCGCATAAAACATGGGAGTTCCTCCCCCGAAAGAAGAGCACAGTCCGCCGGACCACATATAGCCGGGATAGTACATGCTGATGCAGTAGCCGTCGTCAATTCCCATATCTTCCATGGCCGTCTCAAAGATGCCGAACATCCACTCCCAGTCGCTGATGTACACCGGATCGCTTCCGCCGCTGGGGAATACCACATCGTCCTCCCAGCTGTCCGGATCATTCTCATCCGTATATCCGCCGGTAAAGGCCGCCCCCGTCTGAGGGTTGCTGCCGTATTTTACGATCCAGTCGCGGCGGTATTCATAGCCGAAGTTCACATCCATGTAGGACTCGTTTACCGTCACGATCCCCAGTATCTTCTCTTCCCCGTCGATGTTGAAGACGGCGCTCTTCCTCACGTCCTCCACCGTGTCCAGCACCTTCTTGTAATTGGGCATGTACTGGTTTACATATTCCGTCAGATCAATAATCCGATTGTTGGAATACATAATATCCGCACTGTCGCAAATGACGCCGTCCAGGATGTGTGTCAGATTTCCGTTGATGTACATGTTCTGCAGATCATCGGGTTCCTTATTGGCCGGGGGAATCACAAAATCGATGAAGATGGACTTGCCCTCGTCCCCCCAGGTCATAGTCTCCGCATATTTAATCGCCGGGTTGTCTTCGTATTCCGTATAATAGGATGAGCCGGGGCCGCTGTGGATCCACATGGTATAGTAGGTGTCGTCTTCCGGATTCAGATCCGTGGCGGTGTTCCCGGCTCCCCTCAGGATGCCGCAGCCGCCCAGCGTGGCTGCCATGCTCAGTCCTGCCAATCCGAGAATCACTCTCCTTGAGCCTTTCATAAAGTAGTACCTCCTTTTTCATTCTCAGGTTGCCTTCCCTGTCTGTTTTGCATATCATCTGAGATTAGTTTATAAAATTTTTAAAAAATATTCTCCCACAAATCCGATGCATTCTTCAAGAAATCCGACATCATGATTTCAGGCGAAAAAAAGGAGAATTATTTTTAATGGATTTCTTAATGGAATTATATAAGCTGGCATGAGACAATGCAGCTGTTGGGCTTTTGATAAAATAACACGGACGCAAAATTCGGCTGGTACAGGTATGACACCGATATTTTGTTCTACGCATATTATGACAGGCGTCTCCTGTAAAATGAAAAAAGCCCTGTATGATACAGAGCCTTTCCAACTATGAGGCTCGCCGATCCCGGAATGAATCCATTATGAATGAATATGTACTGCGGCTGCCGCCTCTTCCAGACCGTCCCCGCGGACATGCGCCTCTATCTCTCCCGGTTCCCGGCCGGCGCGCAGGATGAACTGTGCCCGTCCCTCATAGGATGTGAACGCCCCCGCAGTATAATTTTCTTCCGTAACCGGCTGTCCGGTTCCGAAGGCGGCAAGCGCCGCGCCTCCTCCCTCCAGGGAAATATGCAGCTTCCTGTCCCGGTTCCAGACCCGGCGGCCATTCCGATCCAGAATTTCCACGGTTCCGAACACAAGGCTCTGTCCGTCCGCTTTCATACTGTCCCTTTCCAGACGGATTCCCAGTCTGACCGGCTCCCCCGGCGTCACAAGGGTCTGCCCGGAAACCTCTTGTCCGTCTTCAAGGCTTACCGCCGTAAGCGTTCCGGGCTCATATACCGTGTCAAAGACAGCCTTATAGCGGTTCTCTTTTCCTGCCTTCTTCCTGCCCAGGCTCCTCCCGTTCAAAAGAAGCTCCACCTCCGGCGCCGCGGAATACACCTCCACTTTGACAGGCTTCCCCTCAGCCCCCGGGCAATCCCAATCGTTTCGGCACTTCGTCCAGCCCCACTGGGATTTTACTTCCTTCTTCCCATAGTCGGCCGGATCGCAGACCGCGATATAGGTCTCCCGAGAGCCCCAGACGCAGCTTCTGTAATGGAGCTGGGGCCGGTCAAACCCGCACAGGTCAAAATCCGCGTCAAAGGCCAGCCTCCAGGGGTATCGGATATCCATCCCGGGAAACTGTCCCTGTCCTTCCTCCCCGGTTTCTTCCGTGTAGATGCATGCGCCGATTCCCGCCTCACCGATATAATCATAGCTGGTCCATGTGAAGTCCCCAATCACATAGGACAGACGCTCCACCTTGTCCCATATCACATCAATCTGATCCGGAAAGCTCTCCGTGCCGCAGATAATCCTGCCCGGATTCGTCTCTCCCTCTTGTTCATAGAGCTGCTCCAGGTAATTATAGGAAGCCACGTCGAAGGATGAGAGAAAAGGAGCCGCTTTCCTCGACAGAATCCGGATGCCATACTCGCTGGCCAGATTCTGGACCGGCATCCCCTCCTGCCCCATTTCCTTCGCCAGGGCTTCCATGCTCTTTCGCATCTCGCCGTCCTCCAGGCCGTTGAAAGGAACCGGCATGGACGCCGTCACCGGGCGGAAGGGATCCATGGAGCGCACAAACGCCGCAAGCATCTCAGCTGTCTGATATCCGCCGCACAGACCGTACCTGTCCGTAACCTCATTTCCCACGGACCACATGAAGACACAGGGATGGTTCCGGTCCCGCAGCAGCATACGCTCCAGATCCTGCTTCCATTCCGTCCTGAAGTACAGATGATAGTCGTTGTCATTCTTCTTGATCTTCCAGACATCGAAGGCCTCATCGATGACCAGCAGTCCCACCCGGTCGCATGCCTCCAGCATATCCCTGGAGACCGGATTGTGGGCAAAGCGCAGAGCATTGAACCCTTTCTCCTTATGAAGCCTGCATTTCCTGTACTCGCTGTCATAGAAGGAGGCGCCGCCCAGGAGGCCGTTATCGCAGTGGATGCAGCCACCCTTAAGCTTGATGCTTCTGCCGTTCAGCCGCAGGCCGTATTTGGAATCCACCGTCACTGTGCGGATTCCGAAAAGGGTTTCCGCACTGTCCGTCTCGGTTCCGTCTTCCTCGCACAGAACCACCTCCACACGATACAGTTCCGGCGAATCGATATCCCAGAGCCTGGCATTTTCTACCAGGATCTGGGCCCTGGCGGAAGCCTTTCCCCTGGCGGGGATACTGAGCACGGCGCTCCCCGCCGCCTCAGTCTTTCCCGCCTCGTCCTTCAGCCGGATCTCCGCCCTGCGGACACAGTCCCTTCCGGTATGATTTTCTGCCGTCACCTCCACCCACACGCTGGCATCGCCGGATGTCACATGATCCGTGCGGGCATAAACGGGCCAGGGAGACAGATGCACCCCGGGTCCTGTCAGCAGATCCACATGCCGGTACAATCCGGTTCCGGTATACCAGCGCTCCGTCCGCTGGGCGGAATTGTTCGCGAATACACTTAAGCTGTTTTTCTCCCCGTAATGGAGATACGGTGTCAGATCCACATGAAAGGGAAAATATCCGTTGTGCTGAACCCCTAACAGACGTCCGTTTAAGCTAACCTCCGCATTCATATAGGCCCCGTCAAACTCCAGCACATAGCGGCGGCCTTCCTGTACCTGCGTAAAGTCCAGTTCCTTTGTATAGAGCACGGCGCTTCCCTCATAAAATCCCGTGTTCCTTCCGTTTGAAGCCTTTGGGGAAACATCCCGCAAGATCATGGCGTCATGGGGCAGCTCCACCTCCTGTCCTTCTTTCCTGAAAGCTTCCATCGTGGTTATCCTGTCCGGTTCCGGATAGAAGCGCCATCCTCTGTCCATACTGATTCGTTTCATTGTCATTCCTCCCCGTCATTTTTCCGTCTCATCTCCGCTAGCACAGCGGCTTCAAAGCTCATGCGCCGCGCCCCCGGCCAGATGCTCCGTCCTCCCGTCAGGATAGCAGAATGTCGCCTCCAGCCCTTCGGGCAGTTCCACAAAATAGCGCCATGCCCCGTCCGCCTTTTCATATCGGAAAGAAATATCCCCCTTCGGCGTGGCTGCCTTACCCTGCAGATCCTCCAGATCCATAGGATGGGGCGCGATCCGGACATGCTCCCAGCCGATGCCTTCCGGAACCACCCCTGCCATGGTACGCATCATCTCATACATGGGCAGCGCGCTCCAGGCATGGCACTCGCTGCGGGCCTGCATGGGTGTCTCCGGACAGGTAGTGCAGTCCAAGTCCATCAGGGCGATCCAGTCATTCAGGCCGTCCCTCATCGCCCCGTACATTTCCGCTTTTTCCAGTGCCCGGAACCATTCGTATGCCGTAGAGAAGGAGCACTTCAGGCTATCTTCCTCCTCTATCGCATGGGTGAGCAGAGCCTTTGCGGCCTCCCCTTTGACCAGGCCGTTCAAAACAGCCCAGGCCTGTGCATGCTGGGTGAACTGGCTGCACTCAGGCCCCTCCCGGTACATCCCTTTGCCTGCGTCCCAGCACAGCCTCTGAATGCCCGCCAGCACGGCTTCTCTCCGGTCTGTGTATTCTTCCGCCAGGCCCTTTCTGCCCATTGCGGCAAACAAGCTGCTCCCGCAGCCAAGGGCATAGGCATACATGAAATTGATGATGGTGGAAGGCCCCTGCTGCAGCGCCCTGGGAGTCCCGGCAAACTCTGCCCAGTCCGGCTGCCAGTCCACGAACTCCCAGAATTCCAGCCGCCCCACCAGGCCGTTCTCCCCGATTTTTCCATCAAAGTAATCCAGGATTCTGTCCACATCTCCCCGGCAGATACGCACCGTCTCTTTGTCGCCGGTCTGCCGGTAATACTCCCACAGCATATAGATATAGTGCAGGGAGAAGGTGGAAAGCACCTGCAGATATGCGGAAGGATATTTACCCGCTGTCAGGCCCTCCGGCTGCATCCCGTAATGGAAATCAATCAGCGCTTTCCTGGCCAGCCCATGGTCGTTGGATACCGCATAGGTATACAATGCCTCCAGCCTGGTATCCATGGCGAATTGGAGCTGCTCGTAGTAAGGGCAGTCCATGTATGTCTCCAGCATGCAGTTTCCCAATGTCCGCACACAGATGTCCCACAGCCTTTCCACCCAGGGCACGGAAGAACGGATGCAGGAGCCCGTCTCCAGGGGATAGCCTGTCCTTCGGAAGCCCGGCGTCAGCATTGTGACCGCCTCCTCTTTTGCCTGGATACGGACACGCACAAACCGAAAGGTTCTAACCCAGAAAGGTTCATAACAGATTTCTCCTCCCGCCAGGCGGACGGTATCGGTCAGGCCGGAAACCTCCCCGTTTTCATAATCCGTGCGCCGCAGGTCAGAGCCCTGTCCGCCAAATTTCTCAAAATAGGTAATGGCAATCTCTCCGCCCCGCCCTCCCTGGAATACATAGCGCGGATATCCGTTTTTCAATACTCCTGCATCCAGGATCAATTCCAGATTCTTTCCCGGCTCCACAGTGATACTGCCCTTTTCCAGAAGTCCGGCCGCCTTTCCGTCCACCCTGGAAAAATCGCGCACAAAGCTGTCCTCCTTCTCATAGAGCAGGGGAATCTCCCTCTCCCTGATTCGGAATTTAGGCTGCACTCCTGCGGAAAACAGTATATCCGTCGGCAGCACCGTATCGGCGGGTTCCGCTTTCATCCATTCTGAGCCGTCATATCCCGTTTCCTTCCAATGGACAGGCATCTTTGAAAAGTCGATTTCTTCTGTCACAGCACCCAGATAACATGTGACATCGCTGGATTTCAGATAAAAGCTGTTATCCAGCCATACCCGCCAGTCTGCCCTGCCTGTGGTAACCGTGCCTGCCGCAGCGCCGTCTTTATCGAAGATATCCCCTTCCACAGCCAGCCGGTGTCCTGCCGCAACGCCCATGACGCCATAGACGGCCGCACGTTCATCCGTCTGAATCTCCGCGGTATTCGGGTCATTATACAGCACCTGCGCACAGAATACATTCCTGCCAGGTATGAGCAGCTCTGTCAGTTCGACAGTTTCGTAGTATTGCCGCCTTTCATCTCCCTTACAGGGACCGGACAGCGCCGGTTTCCCATTGACCCACAGACGATACCTTGAACTGGCGGAGATATCCGCCGTCAGGCGTGCGCCTTCAGGCACTTCCATTTCACAGCGAAAATAGGCAAAACGCCCAGTCATATCACCGTGATAAATCTTCTTCCTTTGGATTTCCTCCATCGGCACCTTCAGCCATCTTGCCTGCTTCCACATATCTTCCTCTCTTTCCGCTTTTGATGCTTTCCGCTTCCTTTGCACTGGAGATGCTCCTTTTTCTACCTTTGCCTTCTCCGCAATTTCACAGATATTCTCTCATGAAAGCAATCACCTTGTCCTTGACCTGATTTTGACAGAACAGATCATCTCCGTGTTGTGCTTTTTCAATCTCTATCAAGTCGGCGCGTACGCCCTTTTCAACCAGCTTTTCATAATATGCAACGCTCTGCTCCATAGGGACTGTATGATCATTCGTGCCGTGCAGAATCATATGCGGAGAAACAGAGGACGTGACCTGATAGAGGGCACTGGCAGAAACCGCCTGCTCCCGGCTGTAACGAACTCCGAGCACTTCTTCCAGCATCCATGGAGGGACAATATCATCTCCTTCCTGTTCAGAAATAGAAATTGTCATATCCACCAACCCGTAAAAGTCAATCACACCACATACACTGCTGTCCTGATCCAGGTACGCTCCCTGCTCCAGCTCCTTCTTTTTTCCTGTGACGCCCAAAAGGCAGGCGATAGCTCCGCCGGCGGATTCCCCCATTGCAAATATCTTCTCCGGGTCTATACAAAATTCCCCTGCATGCGCTCTGAGAAAACGGACTGCGGCTTTTGCATCAATCAGCTGCGCCGGAAAAATTGCTTCATTGCCTGTCCGATATTCCACACCTGCAACAACAAAGCCCGCCTCTGCATAGTGAATCATTTCGGCCATCCACACGGAACGGTCCATCACGCGGAAAGCCCCTCCGCAGAACCAGACAACCGCAGCACAAGGCGCATGGTTTTCTCTGTGTTTGGGTGCGATTATGTCCATGTGCAGATCCCGTCGTGTAGCGTCATACCAACTGGATACATTGGAATAAGTCACATTGGTGATAAAAGAAAGATTTTCTTTCAATAGCTCTACCGATAATTTTTCTCGCATAGTGTCGGTCAGCCTCCTAAATTTGCATTCTATTCTTCCAACAGTTTCATCAAGACCATAGCATATACTTCATGCCCTTCCACTCCGGGATGATTAATCCCGTTTGCCAAAAGTTCTTTCCATGGGCATCCTGCTTCTCTGGCTGCTTCCCATACCGCATACACATCTGCGAGACAAACCTGTTCTTCTTCCGCTGTCTCCCTGATAGCTGCTGCCCGCTCCCCCGTTGTAGGAATCGGAGCATTTAAATCTCCGAACATTGTGTTTGGCAGATCTCCGTTTGGCGTCAGCAAAACAATATCTGCTTTCGTTTCCGCTTTTATCCTCCGCACCAATTCTTTCAGTATGATTTTGTATTCAGCCGTCGATCCCATATGTGACTCATCCCAATTCAGGGAACCGTTAATCAGTACCAGATCCGGCTGGTAACGAATGACATCCCTGTATGCCCTCGCTGACATCTGAATCAGATTATCCCCGGCAATTCCCGCATTGATTGTACTGACAGAAGTCAACTCATATTTATCTATTAATTTCTCTCTGAATTTTTCAAGATAGCATACCCTTGCATCTACAACCTCTATTGGCGGCAGAGTTTTTAACATCTGCATATCCCCGGAGCTGATTAGCTCCATTGCATATTTCATAGCTTTCTGCTTCTCTGATGGATCCGTTGGCAGCAGACTCTCAAAGTGTCCCGCTGTCACGCTGTCTCCCAACGCGACAATCAGCGGATTCCTCCGCTCGAGACCCTCCTCATCCAGCCCCATTCCATTCATTATCCCTAAACATCCCTGGTTCATCTCCATCACTTTCATAAAACGAACAGGCCGAACCGGACTGTTACATTTCGCCCTCTTTGCACATTCTAAAAACTTATCTGCATATAGCTGCTTTGTCCGAAATAATGTACGCATAACCCCCATCCCTTTGTATATCATCTGATAATTCCTGTTGATAGATTTATTTCATGCTCTCGCAGTCTCTACACCTATTTTATGCGGCTTTCAATCGTGCCGCATGCTTCAGTCCGAGTCCCATCGTGTAGTAGCTCAGCATATTCCTCTCATCCTGTACCGGCATGTGATGGTAAAGTGTTTCTCCCAGCTTTGCAACAGGCAGCCTGCGAGGAACCATGGGCTCCGGCCACAGGAGGTAATCTCCCCTGGGCCTCCTTCTTCAATGAATTCTCTTGTGTAGTAAAGCCCCTATCTTGCAGCATACCCTGCAGACCACTACCACATGGTCAAGCTTCAGGTATTCTATCAGATCATGCATATCTCTTGCCGACTGCTTTAACCCGGCCGATTCCGTCAACGGTGTTTTTCCGTATCCCCTCTGGTCAAAAGCAATGCAACGATACTGTTCCGACATTTCTTCAAATTGCTCCCGGAATCCTTCTGCATCACCGCCGTATCCATGTGAAAAAATCAAAGTTTTTCCTTCTCCGCATCCAGATAATGTATCTTTACTTCGTTTATAATTCTCATATCCCCAGCGCACTCTGCCAAGGCAGATGCGGTTAAAACAGATTATTTTATTTATATCATTCACACGCTTCTGTCATACGAACTTTCACACAATACTCTTTCTTCTCTCCGGGAGATAAGAATTTCAGCATTCCTGTCCTTCTCATCACGTCACGGCCATCCGGGTAACAGTTCCCGCATTCCAGTCCAAGCACATAATCACGCACTCCCATCATCTTCCACTCCACAAAGCCATCCAGTTCTTCCGCATCAAAGCTGATGGAAAGCCCCATATTAAGCTTGGGCTGGTAAATGGACGCCTGCCCTTCCCTGCCGGAGAATTTGTGATAATAGCATCTCTCCTGATACCTGGCAGCCGGCTTCTCCATATGCATCCAGTTTTCTATATCCTCCGCCGCATGGTCATCCCTGGGTTTTACATCCACAGACGGAATCTTTATCATGCTGTCTTCGTCTAATAAGGGATATCCCATGTTCATGTGGTACAGGATTTCTACCGGTTCTACCCTGTCCCCTGTATTTCTGACAGTATCATGTATCTCAAAAGAGTTTTCCAGCGTGGATACCCTGATTTCCCGCTCCAGGCGTAGTTTCCGCCCAAAAATGACTTCATCTTTTACCAGCATATGTAACACCAGCAGGCCATCCTCTTCCCTCCACCAGACCTGCTCACAGGGCTGGTTTGCAATGGATCCATGAAGCGGGAGCTCCTCCCCCTCATCGGTGCAGGGGGAGCCTACCGCCTGCAGGCCGCAGGTCGTGAGAAACCCTGCCGTAAAAGATTTCAGCCAGTTCGATCCAATGCTGTCATAATATGCAGGAGCAACGTAACCGCAGGGGGACAGATAGCTCATGTTGATTCCCCGGAAACGCAGCCTTGCAATATCCCCGGCACGGTCCGGCGTAACGGCAAGCTCTATACCCTTACCGTTGGTCACCTCCAAAATCCGCATACCGTCGCCCTTGCCGCCCACAAGACGGTGTTCTTCCACCCCATAAAGCTGTGAATCATGTCCGATGTATGGTTTCATCTGATATCTCCTCGTATCATAAGTTTACAGACTGCCTATACCAGCGGCCGCACCGCCTGATACACCTTTTCATATCTCTTATATATTTCCATGTATTTCTCATGCATCTTGGGGCGCGGCTCATAGCTCTCCGTTTTCTCTACCATGTGTGCCGCCGCATCGTCCAAATCTTTGAACAGCCCCACCGCGATTCCCGTCAGCATTGCGCTTCCCACAGTCCCTGCGTCCGCAGTCTTCAGTGAAGTGATGGGAATGTTCAGTACGTCCGCTTTCATCTGCATCCATTCTCTGGAACAGGCGCCCCCGCCTGTGGCATGGATCCTGTGAAAGCAGATTCCGGACTGACGCAGCGCCTGCATATTCAGGTACATCTCATATACCACGCCTTCCATACAGCCGCGATAGATATCCGCCGCCGTAGTCGCTGCAGTCAGCCCTAAAACAGCCCCTTTCGATCCGGTATCCATATACGGCGTCGCTGCCCCCGCAAAATGGGGAAGCACCAGAAGGCCGCTGGGTTCTTCTGACGCATAACCATGCTCAAGGAATTCGTTGACAGAAATCCCCTGCACCTTTGCAAGCCTCTTTTCTTCTTTTGCCAGCGTATCCACGCACCATTGTATCAATGCGCCGCCCGTATAAGAAAACGCATAAGCCACATATTTCCCCGGAATCACATAGGGGACAACCGAGAAGTACCCCTGATACATCACGTCGATGTCTGGGATCTCATCATAGACAGGCGTCATGCATTCTACTGTACCGGCTCCGTCCACTGCCACGGAAGCGTCAAAAGCGCCTGCGCCCACAGCCGCTGAAACCTGGTCATGGCTTACGGAGACCACCTGCGCATCAGACCTAAGTCCGGTCTTTTCTGCAGCAGATGCCAGCAGCCTCCCTGCAATCGTTCCTGTAGGAACCGGTACGGACAGCAGCTTCTCATCCACCCCTGCCACTTCCAGAATTTCGCCGCTCCAGCACAGCTTCCTGATATCGAACGCCATCGTCCTGGTTGCCAGGGAATAATCGATCTGCGCAACCCCTGTCAGCCGGAAAACAACATAATCTTCCATAAGGAGGATATGCCTGGCTGCCTCCAGAACCTCCGGCCTGTTCCTTTTCAGCCACATGATTTTGGAGATGCTGTACATCTCATGGGGACGCAGCCCTGTGATCTCCGCAATCTTCCTTTCCCCCATCTTCCGCACCAGCTCAAGGCACTCTTCCCTGCCTCTTGGATCCGTATACAACATGGCAGGGTGCAGCGGCTCCCCGGCCCCGCCCACACATACGAATGTCTCACCGAAGCTGGTTACCCCAATCCCGCCAATGTCAGGATACCGGGATGCCATCTCCGAAAGCGCCGCATATACGCCGTCCATCATGGCCGAAATATCGATTTCATGTCCTCCCACCGCCCTGCGCACCGGATAGTCACGGTATGCCTTCCCAAGCAAATGGCCGTCCTCGTCAAAAACCGTGCACTTGCATCCCGTAGTCCCGATGTCCAGTCCTGCGATCTTCATAACTCATCCCTCTGATTCTTTCCGCTATCGCTTTCCAACCGCTATGCTTTGTCGGCATATACCGCCCATTCACACTTCCACCCACTCATATCCCAGGTAAGTGGTAAACGCCTCTTTCAGCACATCCTTCATATGCCCTGCGCCCACGGATGTGTGGTGCTTGAAACCGCCCCTGGCCAGTTTTATCATCTTCTCCTGCATATCCGGAATCTCGCAGACCCCGCCGCAGCCGAAGAATGCCTCCTCAATAGGGTCCTCCGTAAATCTGGCCTCGGAAGCGTACACAATGATCTTCCCGTCCCTGGTCTGACAGTTGGATAAGGTCACATCCCCCGCCTTGATCCTGCCCTCGCAGGTGCCGCAGCCGCTCCCGGCATCGGTCTTGTCGAACATCTTGTGGCTGGTCACGCGGCCCTTATCCGTCATCAGGGATGTGGGCACCGGGCCGCAGTGGAACAGGATTACTTTATTATCGTCCTCTCCGTAGTTATTGTTCCAGTCCAGCACCGTGGAGGGCGTCTCGCTGGCAAGGGCCATGGCACGCATAGTAACGGCAGAGCACATGTCGATCTCGCAGGAAGCGGTGATTCCCCTGTCATTCAGCTCGGACAGCAGCACGCAGGGACATACCCGCAGAATCTCCTCCATCTCGTTCCAGCACCGCAGGGCAAGGGCATCCAGGTGGTAGGCTTCTATGTACTCATCGATGACCACGGAAATCTTTGCCAGGGTGTTCTTTTTCTCCTCCGGCACCGCCGTGAAATCGGAGTACGCCTCCAGCACGGCTTTCTTTGCCGTTACCTTTTCATCTGTGTCGGACAGCTTCCCTACTTTAAACACCAGCTCGCTCAAGTCAAAGGACTCCACATTGATGCCGTACTTCTGCATGGCAATCTCGTCAAAGCGCACTGTCTTAAAGGCTGTCGTTCTGGCGCCGATGCAGCCGATATTACAGCGCTTCATACCGTTCACCACCCGGCAGATGGCCGCAAAGTCCCGCAGGTTCTCCCGGAATTTCGGGGACAGGGGATGCACCACATGGGGCTTCAGCACCGTAAAAGGCACCTGATACTGGGTGAATACATCCGTCACGGAAAATTTTCCGCAGTAAGCGTCACGCCTGTGTGCGAAGTCCATCTTACCGATTTCATCCGGGTAAGCCTGCATCAGGATGGGCACTCCCGCATCCTGCAGGGCTGTGATGGCTCCGTTTTCATCCGCAAATATAGGCATGGAAAAGATCACTCCGTCGTACTGTCCCTCATGTCCTTTAAGCCACTTGGCGTAGAGCAGCCCCTCGTCCCGGGTCTCGATGCCGCCGAACCTCGTCAGCTCCGCATCCATGGCGATGTAGTCATATCCGGCGTCCGTCACTGCCTTGATCATGTCCTCCCTGGCCCCGTAAATCAGCTCGCCGGGCATGAATCCCCTGTTGCAGAATGCCAGTGCAAATGTCATTTTCTTTTTCATGTTCATAATCTTGCTCTCCTTATAATTTGCTGTCTAACACTTTTATCCGCTTTCTGTTGTCCTTGTCCCTGCTGCATTCATTCCATCTGTAAGCGCGTCCCTCTGCCGCCTTCCATCATAGCAAAAGTCTTCATGGCCTCTTTCACATTTTCCTTCATATTCTCTTCCGCCGCCTGTATCACGGAAGAAAAGAAAACCGGCTCCCCTGCTTTGACCGTCCGTATGTACTCCGCCGCCGCGCTGCCGCCGCTTTTGTCCATATAGGTAAAGTAGTTCACCTTCCTGACGCCGACCCTGACTGCCTCCCGGAAGTCCTCCCTGCTGACCCCGGAGCCGCCGTGCATCACCACCGGGATATCATCCGTAAGCTCCCTCACATTCCGAACCACGTCAAAGTCCAGCTTCGGCTTCGTCAGATAAATCCCGTGAGTCGTTCCAAAGGAACAGGCCAGGGCGTCTATCCCCGTCTCCTCCACGAACCGCTTCGCCAACGCTGGATCCGTGTATATCTTCGTCTCGTCCTCCGCGCCTGTTCCGTCCCCCGCGCCGGACTCCCTCTTCCCCATGGAGCCCAGTTCCGCCTCCACACCGGCTCCGGTCTTCGCTGCCATGGCCACTGCCGCTTTCGTATTCTCCCGGTTTTCCTCATAGGGCAGCACAGAGCCGTCGTACATGATTCCCGTGAATCCCATCTCCAGCGCCTGCTGCAAATACTCCAGAGTCTCACCGTGATCCAGATGGACACATACGGGAACTTCTGCCCTCTTTGCATGCTCCACCATGATGGGGCCGATGACGGAAAGGGGAATCCAGGACTCATGGCACTGGGCGAACTGAATGATCACAGGCACGCCCAGCTCCTCCGCCCCGCCGATAACAGCCATCAGGCTCTCCAGGTTTGGGGTATTAAAGGAACCCACCGCAATCTTCCTTTCTTCGGCAATGTCTAAAATCTCTTTCAAAGTGACTAGCATGACACCCTCCTTTGTTTTCGTTCACATTTAGCGCAGCGGAAATTCCATATTGGACTGCCCTCCGGCGATCCAGACCTCTCCTACCGCCGCATCCTCCACGAGAAGCGTTTCGTCGCCGCTCTTCACCGTCATGGTTTCTCCAGAGGACGCCTGAAGCGGGGCAAGTCTTGCCATCCATGCACCGTTTTCATCTGCCGCAGTCTTCGCAGTTACGCCCTGTATGGAAACACTCACTTCAGCGCCGGAATCCGCCTTTCCCCAGACCGCGATTTCCTTCTCCCTCTGCAGAATCATACCTCTTGAAAATATCTTTGCCAGCTCTAACATATTCTGCTTTCCTCTGCTTTATTGTCATAAGCCGGACGCATACCCTCCAGACTCCGGCAAGTCTGTTATTCTTCCACAATCACCCTGGCCCTGGACAGATTCCGTATCTGGGTGAATACATCTCCCCTGTCCCCGTTCCTCTGGCTCTTTACGAAAGCCGTTGCAAAGTAGGTGCCGGGCCTGTCATAGGAAGTCTGTACCACGGCCCTGCCCGCCTGCAGGCCCTGTTCCGTGACATAGGTCTCCAACGCCCCTTCCACCCTCTCGGAGCGTCCCTGCTCCAGAAAGGCCATGCTGTCCGCGCTTTCTATCTTCTTCGCGTATGTGCCGAACATGGGATCGCAGAAGGAAAATTTGATCTCGGTCACACTCCCTGCGCCCTCGGGCACCTGGGCCGTGGCTTCCAGGGTTACGGCTTCTCCCACCTTCACATGGGCGCATGCCCCGCCGTTGGCAGTCAGGGCGATTACAGGCTGCAGTCCTTTCCTCTCCTTCGCCGTCTCCGCGATATGGACGCAGCCTCCCTCCATCTCATAAACGGAGGACTGCCTGGGCTCTATGCCCCGCTCCACCCAGTCGCTGATATCCAGCAGGGCCTGCTTCAGCCCGCCCAGATAGTTTACGATCATATCCGTATCCAGAGCGGACACATCCCCGTGGAGGCACCTGTCGTAATAGTAGATTCGGAAATCATCCTCGTTTCCCTTGGCCTTGCGCACCTCGTTCCTGTACCAGTCGCCGCACCAGGGGCAGGTGGACTCGTCCATCAGGGACTGGGTCAGGATTACCTTGCCCTGAATGGTTCCCTCCTGGACCGTACCCGTGCCGCAGAAGCCGGGCCCCATGATGTCGTCCCTCTGAGGGATGGCAGGGGTACCGTCCTCCTTACGGAACTGGTCCCATGCGTGGAAGCCTGCATCCGGCGGAACCTGGTGGCGGTAATAGGACTGAACCGCTATGTAATCGGAATTGTCCAATGTCACCACATCTCCGGAACGGATGGACTTTAATACCTCCTCCATATCGTCCATGCCATAGCACATGCCAATGGTGATGCAGTTGCCCCTGATATCCCCCAAAAGCATATTCTTTCCTGCCGCCCCGCCGGTCTCGAAGCTGATGTTGACCCCCTTCAGATACAGATCCTCCCCCTGGGGGACCTCCTCCAGCTCAATCCATGCGCCGCTGCCGTCCACCAGGGATTTCTTCCAGGCGGTATCCACGCCGTTGGAATATTCTCCGGTCTCCTCCGCCTTCTCTCCCGGCAGATGGACGCTCACCACACGGCTCTTAAACTGCAGCCTGTCCCGGAGGGCGTTGCTGCCCGGCTCCGTGCCCAGATAGCCGGGCTTCTCCCAGAAATCCCTGAAATACTCCGGATCCTTCTGCCTGATCCCGGGCATCAGCACAGGCAGGGAACCGTCGTCCCAGCGTCCCGCCGCCTCCATGAACCAGGCCCTGGGCGGGAAGCCCATGAGGGTGATCTCCCTCAGCATCTTCGCCTCATCCTCCGTCAGGCCCTCATACATATCCCCGCTGCCGCCTGCATCCAGGGCATCCACGATCTTCCCCATCGCATGGCGCAGCGTCCGCATCCCCTGTACATGGAGCGTGATGGTATTAGGCAGGGAATATGGCGATCCGATGACGAAAGGGCAGGCGCCGTCCCAAGCGTTGGTGTTCTCGATGCAGGCAATGGTCTTGTAGCCTCCCCCGCTCCCTCCGAAGACATAGCCGTAAGGCCTGCCGCAGCCGTAATACGCCTGCGCCACCTGGCGGGAATACTCCGCCGCTGCCGCACTGGATTTCCAGACCTTTTGGGGATCGGGATGCCCCCCGAAGGCAGCGGAGGATTCCATATTGGTCTCAATAAAATAAGCGCCGTTTGACAGACAGAAGGCGATGGTGTCGTCCTCGCCGCTCCTTCCCAGGGAGGCAATCTCCTCGTCCGGCCCAGGGAACGGACACAGATACTGATAAAACCGCCCCCTGTAATCCTCCTTCACCGGAAAACAGAACACGAATTTCGCCCTGGTGCCCTCAAATCCCCCATGCACATAGCGGAAGGGCTTCCTGCTCCCGTCCGGCATGTCACGCTGCCTCATCTCATCCGCGTCAATGTAGGGCTTTCCATAATAAGCATCCTTTTTCGCATCATAAATCACTTTTTTGCCACTCATGCCATTTACCTCCTCACCAGCCTGAGATATCAGTTTCTGTTCTTCTGTCTTTATTCTATCTGCTTTGTCCCCGCCGGAAAATAAGAAATCCGACAGATACTATCACAAATCCGATTTCCCTGGCTGTGTGGCATAAGGCTTCCCGCCGCCTGACTGATTCTGACTTTACTGAAAAAGCTCCCTGTCGGACCTGTATTCCGACACCACGATCCGTTCCATCTCCTCCGGACTCTTCTGGCAGCCCCTCCTGATCCATCTGCGAATAACCGCAGACAGCCCCTCCGTGAAAAAGGTCTGGTGACAGTTCTCTAATCCATCTTCCTGTCCTTTTACCAATTTCAATAATCTGAAAAGGGAATGTCAATGCCGCAGCACCAAACATTCCCTTTCCATGGTTGATTTTTCCGTTGCCTGCCAATCTCCGACACCTGCGTTCGGAAAACATATCAGATTGTAGGTGTCAACCCACAGCTGATTCACAGCTTTTCTAATTACATTCTACTTTAAAACTGTGTAAAATGCAATTGCATTTTTATCATATACAGAAACGATATTTATGATTCCGAACTCTCTGAAGTTTCCGGCTGCTTTTCCAGTAATTCATCTCTTTTCAGAGAATCTTCCCTCACTGGTGTCTGCGCCTCCCCCGAATTCCCCGCCTCATACTCCTCCACAACCGGATCCACAATATAGCTGTTCCGCACCCACTCTTTCGTCCCCTCCACCTTCACCGCCGCCTGGGTATGCTTGGCCAGAAACCTGGTCAGCGGGTACACATCAATCCAGATTTCATTGTTGCCTTCCTTCTGGGAAGCGTCAAAAATCAACTGTAATCCCCAGTGCAAATGTACAATCTCAATATTATTCACATTCTCCGTGGTGCTGTACCCTGTGTGCCCCATGTACCCGATCACATCCCCCGCCGTGACAACACATCCCTCCGCCAGCCCCTCCGCATAAGGATAGTTCTGGCGCAGATGGGCGTAATAATAGTACCTCTTGCCGTCAAAGCTCCGAATCCCGATTCTCCAACCGCCGTATTGATTCCAACCCAGCGCCTCCACAATACCGGACTCCACAGCCATAATCGGTGTACCCACCAATCCCATCATGTCATGTCCCAGATGCTGCCGCTTATAACCATAGCTGCGGCTCACGCCGAAATCATCGTAATGCGTATAGTCGAATCCCTGTGCCAGAGGAAAATAGCCCTTCAACCCATAACATTCCTCAAAACTGCCATCTTCGTTTTCTATCCGGTACTCACCCACCAGACCGCCGATGGCAGCATCGTAGGCTTCCTTATAATAAGCATAATATTTCAAATCCTTTGTCAGCTCCTCCAGATTCTTTTCTCCTTCGGAGAGGGCCTGCGCGGTTTTTTCCATAAGCTTCAGCGCACTTTTGTCAAAGGTTCCCCCTGTTTTTGCCGCCGTGTAGGCCAGCAGATCCACCCAACAGATCTCATGCTCTGTTCCGTGGGTTTTGACATCCCAATCATAGGCGCTGCACAGCGCATCGTAGGACACGGTAAAGTCCACCCACTTTATGTAATCATCTTCCACAGCCAGCACGGAAGTATTGGCCGCCCTGCTTTCTTCTACACTATTCTGCCAGGCTACAAGACCAACTGCCGCCAGCAACACCAGTATACACTCCGCAAGAATTCCTTTTTTAATCTGAATCAGATATCTGGCTCTCCGTTCCTTATCCATCGCTTCTCCGGTTTGCTTTTCTCACTGGAAATATATGAAAAAAGAGGATGACATATGCTGCCCTGACTCCCCGGCAGACAGCTGCTTTCCGCTGTTCGCCAGTATGGCCAGACAAATCAGGATTTTAGAACAACCTTAAAACACAAAAACACCGGAAGGGAAATCTGCTCCCTTCCGGTGTACCTTCTTCACTCAGCCGTCTGACAAAATGCTGCCCGCTTAAATTTCCGGCTCGATCAGTCCATAGGTATCTCCCTTTCTCTTATATACCACGTTGACCTGATCTGTCTCCGCATTGATGAAGACAAAGAAATTATGTCCCAGCAGCTCCATCTGGATGCAGGCATCCTCAGGGTACATGGGCTTGATATCAAACTTCTTGGTGCGGACGATTCTGACCTCCTCGTCGTCCATGTAATCATTTTCCACATACATTTTGCTGAAATCGCCTGCCGCTTGCTGCTTGTCCACTATTTTGTTTTTATATTTTTTCAGCTGTCTCTCAATGATCTCCTCAACCAGGTCAATGGAAACATACATATCGTTGCTGACCTGCTCGGAACGGATAATATTCCCCTTGACAGGAATCGTCACCTCGATCTTCTGCCGCTCCTTTTCCACGCTCAGCGTTACATGTGCCTCCGTATCGGGATTAAAATACCTCTCCAGCTTTCCGATTTTTTCCTCTACCGCCGCTCTCAGACCGGGTGTAACCTCAATGTTTCTTCCCACAATAATAAATTTCATATTAACTCCCATCTGCCCGTTCAGTGGGCCTCTAATCAGGATACTATCCCTTTCGACTGTTTATTGTATAAGCATTATACCATATTTACTATGGTTTAGCAACAATTTAAGGATTTTTTTCCTTATTTTTGACATTATACCTGTCAATAAAAATCTTTTGTTTTTCCCTGAAAAAACCATTTTTATTAGAACTTCACAAAACAGAGGTTCTTCTTTTAAAGCATAACAAATGGTTTTTTTATCTCACAAAACTGTGGATAATGTGTATAACTTAGTGTATAAGTTGGTTTTGTCGGTTTTTTGAATTTTTCCCATGTGGATAACATTTATCCTGTATTCGCTTTCCTGTTACCACTATATCGATCATTTCAAATCTTTTGTACAATTTGTACAAGCCGATAAAATTCCTCGCTCCTCCCTGCTAAATCAATATTTAGAAAACTTCCGTCATTTCCTGCAATCCCAGGCCAAAAATATCTGTCAAAGTTTGTTTTGCTGAGCAATCTATAGATTCGCAGGAAATTATCTCCCGATATTATACAAAAATTGCAGATTATC
>CAJUJU010000061.1 GCA_910586835.1 uncultured Acetatifactor sp. | reverse complement strand
TCCCATAAATCAAGGTTTTAGTAACAAAAAATAGGGTAGGATTTGACACTACCTAAAATGAAACGGAGGAAAAGAAAATGGAAAAAGGCTATGCAAAAGGTGTATTCCAGGTAGGAATCATGGTAAGCGATATAGACGAGTGCATCAGGCTCTTCTGCGACACTCTGGGTATGAAGGTGGTCTTTGACGCCAGGAACCAGATACAGCCGGCCCAGGGGCTGTCGGGGGTGGAAAGCAGGTGATGAACTGCCTGATGCTGCACGGCGAGGGCGGCGTGGATCTGGAGATCCACCAGTATATCGACCCGCCCGCAAAGCCCTGCCCGCCCATGAACCACAACGACCTGGGATCCATGCATTTTATGCTGCGGGTGGATGACATCGAGGCCGTGGCCGAGAAGGTGCAGGCCCTGGGATATGAGCTGATGAACCCCATCGTGGAGAGCACCAACATTCCCGGATTCAAGTTCACCTATTTCCGGGGGCCGGAAGGGGTTATGGTGGAACTGCACGAAGGGGAAGTAAGGATGCCGAAGAGGGAGGATTGACATGAGTTATATGGAGGGATTTGACCTGACAGGAAGGTGCGCGATCATCACAGGAGGCGGAAGCGGAATTGGAAAGGGCTGTGCGCTAATGCTGGCGCAGGCCGGGGCCTCGGTGCTGGTGGTAGGGCGCCGTATGGGAAAATTAGAGGAAGTACAGCGGGAAATCATGAGAAATAATGGAATATGTGAGTGCTTTTCCGCCGATTTAACGAATGAGGCAAGCTGTAAAAACATGGTGGCTTATGCGGTGGAGAAATTCGGACGGGTGGACATCCTGATCAACAGCGCAGGCTCCCGGGGAGCCCACGGCAGCCTGGAGGAAGAGTTTTCCATGAAAAATTACCGTGAGACCATGGATGCCGATTTTGCATCCACCTTCATGGCAATAAAATACACCTATCCGGAATGTGCGAAGAATGGGGCGGGCTCCATTATCAATATCGCCTCCCTGGCGGCACTGCGGGCTTCCGGGCCTGTGGTATACAGTGCGGCGAAAGGGGCGGTGAGGAGCTTTTCCAGGGTGCTTGCCAAAAGGCTGGGGCCGGAAGGGGTAAGGGTGAACACCATTTATCCCGGCTTCATCGTCACGGAGATGACGGAGAAGATCCACGAGATGCCGGAGCAGGAGGAGAGAATGAAGGCGGACTCTCCGCTGGGGCTTTTAGGGGATATCAAAGACATCGCATACTGTGCGCTCTATCTGTCCGGCGATGCATCCCGATTTGTGACAGGACAGGATTTCATCGTTGACGGCGGGGCAATGTGCGGATGACAAAAGAAAAGAGAAGGATTCCTTAAAATCAGATTTTACAGTATAATGAAAAGGCAACCCGAAGATACCATAGTGGATTCATAGGACTAGCGATATGAAACATAAATTCAGCCTGTTGCGGCACAGTCTGGTCATGCGGCTCTGGAGGATGATCTGCATCACGGTGGTTCCGCTGATTATGGGAACCCTTATCCTCACCGGGTTGTTCCTGGGAAGTCTGTGGGAGGAACAAAAGGAGCTGCGCCGGAGAGAACTTGACCTGTCCATGTCCCCCCTGGCAGGCGGCCTGGAGCGGATCGAGACGGAGATGGACGATGTGATGATACAGTATATGACGCCGTTGACAGTGCCCTACGGCGCGGACACCATGGCCAGTTATGAGATGACGGGGAATCTGGAGAAGATCCTGGCGGAGACCCAGCTGCCGGGGGCGGTTTCGGTGCTGGAGAAATCAGGCAGGAAACTGTATACCAAATTTACCCCGGATACCTACGAGCCGGAGGAGGCGGAAGCCATCCGCACTGCCCTGGGACAGTATATCGCCGTCTCCACGGGAGGGTGGAGCATCCGCAGCATAGCGGGACATATTTTTTATGTGCGCAATTACCAGTTTGCAAACTACTGTCTGACCTTCCGGCTGGATTTGGAGAAATATCTGTCCGAATCTCTGTTCGGGCAGGGGCTTACCCGGGAATCGGTGTATTTTACGGACGGACAGGACATTCTCCGGATTACGCCGGAGCACACTGCGAAGGTCATCGACCGGAACTGGGAGCTGCTGGGGGAGGAACTGGGGGAGGAATGGATAGAGTGGACAGCGGAAGAGGGCGGCTGCCGACTGCGGATGAACGGGGAACCGCGCAATGGGATAAACGGCGGCGTGTTGCTGTTCTGGATGTTTGCTGCTGCATTTGCCTGTCTGGTGCTGTTCGTGCTTCTGTGGTGGGTGCTGCGCAGGCTGATCCTGTACCCCCTGTACCGGCTGCAGAAAGGAATGAAGCAGCTGGAGGAGGAAAACCAGGACTACAGGATTGAAGACAGGAGAAAGGCGGAATCCACGGAGTTTCAGTATATTTATGATACTTTCAACCATATGGCGAAGGAGATCGGGCTGTCCCGGGAGAAAGATATCAAGATGTACCAGGCCCAGCTGGACAACCTGCGGTTGCAGGTAAATCCCCATATGCTCTTAAATTCCTTCAACATGATCTACAGCCTGGCCCAGATGAAGAACTATGAGTGCATCCAGGAGTTTTCCATGTATCTGGTGGAATATTTCCGCTATGTGCTGAAGGAGACGGACTCCCTGGTGCCCCTGGAGAAAGAGATGCATTTCGTGGAAAGCTATACGGGGATTCAGAAGATCCGTTTCCCGGGCGCCTTTACCAGCGTCTACAAGATGGAGGAGGGGCTGGAGCATGCCATGGTGCCGCCCCTGCTGGTACAGAATTTTGTGGAGAACGCCATGAAATATGCCCTGATACCGGGGAAGTGCATAGAGGTATTGATCAATATCCGAAGCGAGGACAACAGGCTGCTGATTTCCGTCTGCGACACCGGCAGCGGGATCCGGGATGAGGTGCTGGAAAAAATCCGCGGCGGGCAGCCTTACACGGACAAAAGGGGACAGAAGCACATCGGTATCTGGAATTGCCGCCGGAGGATGGAGGTATTTTACGGCGGGGACGCCAGGATGGACATTGTCAGCGGAAGCGGGGAGGGGACACAGATCTGGCTGGATCTGCCCCTGATCAGAGAGAAACAGGAGGGGGACGGTTATGCGGATTTTGGTGGTGGATGACGAATATTTTGCCGTCCAGGGGATATTGAACGGTGTGAACTGGGATGTGCTGCCCTACGATGAGATCCTGCAGGCCAACAGCTACGGGCAGGCGGTGGAGCTGCTTACCCCGAAGCCTGTGGATGTGGTGCTCTGCGATATTGAGATGCCGGACGAGAGCGGCCTGGAGCTCATCGCCTGGGTCAACGGGCACTGGCCGGAAACGGAATGCATTATCTTAAGCTGCCATGATGAGTTCGACTATGCCAGGCAGGCCGTGTCGCTGAACTGCCTGGATTACGCCTTGAAGCCGGTGCGCTACGACAGGCTCACTCAGATGCTGCGCCATGCGGCGGAGGTGGTGGAGGAAAAGCGGCACCAGAGGACCCTATCGGATTACGGGCAGAAATATATCGACCGCATTTCTGCGGAGAAGAAAAAGGAGGCCCTGTCCAATGAGGGCGTAGTGGAAAAGGCGGAGGCATATATCGAACAGCATATCGCGGAGGAGCTGAGCGTGCGCAGTCTGGCGGACATGACATATGTCAGCAGCGACCATCTCACCAGGCTGTTCAAGAAACGGTTCGGATGCTCTGTCAGCGAGTATGTGTACCAGCGCAGGATGATACTGGCAGGGGAGCTGCTGAAGGATGAAAATATGACTGTCACCATGGTTTCCGGCATGGTGGGCTACGGGAATTATTCTTATTTTACGGATCAGTTCCGGCGGTATTACAAGATGACACCCCGGGAGTATGCGGCGAAGGTAAAACAGGGGATAAGTTATACGTTCCGCAGCAATGACGTCCCGGGAGTGCCCGGAGAAGGTGAGAAAAGGAGATAGGGGGGCAGGGGATGAAGAGATGGGGATTGGCTCTGCTGTGCGCGGGGATCCTGTGTTTGTCCGCCTGCAGCAGGGAGGGGGACGGCGGGCAGTCCGGAGAGAAGGAAGCAGTTTCCGGGGAGGACGGCAGCAGGGAGGGAGAGCCTGCACCGGAGAAGGTGGTGATGACCTATCAGGTGACAAAGGGCAGTATCATTGACGAACTGGAGGATGTGGAGAGGGCCGTAAACGAGATATCCGTCCCTGCCATCGGCGTGGAAGTGGAATTTAAGGTCATAGACGCCCAGGAGGCATTTTCCAGATATCCGCTCTGGATCAGCAACAGGGAGCCGGTGGATCTGATGGTTCTGAACTACCAGGATATCACCCGATACATGGACAGGGGCATGCTGCGCTCTCTGGATGATATTTTATATGAATATGGAACGGATATCCTGGCCGTGTCGGAGGAGCGGTACGACCTGACCCGGGGGGCGGTGCTGAACCGTTTTACATACGGGGTGGTGGCGGCTCAGGCTTATCAGGGCGGCGGCATGGGGATCATCCTGCCCAAGCGGTATGTGGAGGAGACGGGGCTTTCCTATGACCCCTCCCATGTATACACGCCGGAGGAGCTGACGGAGTGGTTTGCGGCTTTGAAAAAGCTGTATCCGGACCGCTATCCCCTGGGAGTTGTTACAGCGGGAAATATATATTCCATACAGAGCTTTTTTATGGAGGCAGGGGAAGGCGTGGCAGGGGAAAGCACTTCCGGAAATCTTCTGGACTCTTCGGAAATGAAGATTTATGACAGGTACACGTCGGAAGCCTACAGGGAGTTCCTGGGCTATATACGGCAGTGGTATGAGAGCGGGTATCTGTATCCCGACGGCGCGCTGACGGATTATACCGTTGAGGAGCTGATCCTGCTTGGGAAGATCTGTGCCTATCCCTCCATGAGCGTGCCGGAGAACATCGAAAACGGATATTTTCCGGAGGAGATGGCCTGCCTGCGGACGACAGAGGTTTCGGTGTCAAACGGACATTCCAAGGGAGGATTCTGGGTGATTCCGTCTACCAGCGAGCATGCCGAGGCAGCCATGAAATTCCTGAATCTGATGTATGCGGACGCTTCCGTGGTAAACCTGATCCAGTGGGGCATCCGGGGCAGGCATTATGAGGTGACGGATGAGGAGAACGGCCTGATCGCCTGGACAGGGGGGGCGCCTTCGGGCTATTACAATCCCCTGGGTCTGTACGGCGACCGAAGCAAGGTATACGAAATGTGCTCCCTGGATGTGAAGCGGCAGAGGGAGGCCTACGAACGGGAGGCGGTGCGCAGGGAAAGCGCCGCGGAAGGGTTCGTCTATTCCTCAGCGAAGGTTTCCGGGGAACTGGACGAGATACAGAAGGTGATCACAAAATATGTGCCTATCCTGGAGAGCGGCAGCGTGGATCTGGAGAAATACTATCCGGAATTCCTGGAGGCGCTGCAGCAGGCGGGCATGGACAGGGTAGTGGCGGACAAGCAGCGTCAGCTGGATGCCTGGCTGGGGAGCAGACAGGCGGGAGGCTGAGCGGGCCGGCAGCATTTCTGGACAGTCTCAGGAAGTCGGAACCGCTTTCTCAGGAGGGCAGTGACGGAAGAGGATGCAGGCAGCCGGGATAGAAAAGAAAGGGGTATGCGATGAAAAAGACTTTGGATGTGGAAAAGCTTCTTGCGGAGCTGACCCTGGAGGAGAAGGCACAGATGTGCTCCGGGCGTGACTTCTGGTTTACCCAGGACAACGAAAGGCTGGGGATCCCGGGGGTCATGATGTGCGACGGGCCTAACGGACTGCGAAAGCAGACGGGCGAGGGGGACCATCTGGGGATCAACGAGAGCATAGAGACGGTATGCTACCCCACGGCCTCCGCTTTCGCCGCCTCCTTTGACAGGGAGCTTCTGGAGCAGTTGGGGGATCTTCTGGGGCAGGAGTGCCAGGCGGAGCATGTGGCCATGCTTCTGGGGCCGGGGGTGAACATAAAGAGGAGCCCCCTGTGCGGCAGGAATTTCGAGTATTTCAGCGAGGATCCTTACCTGGCGGGGAAGCTGGCGGCTTCCTATATCCGGGGGCTCCAGAGCCAGGGCGTGTCGGCCTGCGTGAAGCATTTCGCCGCCAACAACCAGGAGACCCGGAGAATGTCCGGCAGCTCCAGGGTGGAGGAGAGGACATTGCATGAAATCTACCTTCCCGCCTTTGAGGACGCGGTCAAGGAGGGGCATGTCAGGAGCGTGATGTGCGCTTATAATGCCATCAACGGCACATTTTGTTCGGAGAATGAAGAATTATTGAACGGCATTTTGCGCAGAGACTGGGGATTTGACGGGTTTGTGGTGACGGACTGGGGCGCCACCAAGAGACGTCCCCTGGGAATCAAGGCGGGGGTGGATCTGGAAATGCCCGGCAGCAGGCAGGGGAAGACGGAAGCAATCCTGAAGGCCCTGGAAGAAGGGACGCTCACCCGGGAGGAGCTGGATCAGGCGGTGAGGAACCAGCTCCGCTTCGTCAAAGAAGCCCTGGAGAACCAGAAGGAGGACGCGGTCTTTGACAGGGAGGAGGCGCGGAGAAAAGCGGAGGAATTTGCGGCAGAATGCGCCGTGCTCCTGAAAAACGACGGCGTCCTGCCCCTGAAGAAGGGAAGCCGGACGGCGTTTATCGGAAGCTTCGCGGAAAAACCCCGGTACCAGGGGGCGGGCAGCAGCCACATCAACGAAAAGCATCCCGTGGCGGCGCTGGACTGCACCGGGGGGCTGGAGGTGTCTTATGCCAGGGGGTATGATGTCTCAGGCGGACAAACGGAAGAGGCATCGGGCATTCGAATGCAAGATACCTCCGGCAAAAGGACAGAGGATACCCTGCTGGAAGAGGCGGTGGAGACCGCAAGGAATGCGGACGTGGCAGTTATCTTTGCGGGGCTGCCGGAGAGCTTTGAGACGGAGGGCTGTGACAGGGAGCACATGAGGATGCCCGAAAACCAGAACGTGCTGATACGGGAAATCGCAAAGGTGCAGAAGAATACCGTGGTGGTGCTCCACGGAGGTTCGCCCATGGAGCTGCCCTGGTTTGACCAGGTGGCGGGGGTGCTGCTGGTGCATCTGGGAGGAAGCGCGGTGGGAGCCGCCACGGTGAAGCTGCTTACGGGAGAGAAGAATCCCTGCGGCAGGCTGGCGGAGACCTGGCCCCTCAGGCTGGAGGACAACCCCTCCTATCTGGATTTCCCCGGGGAGAACGGCGTGGCGAACTATCGGGAAGGGCTGTTTGTGGGATACCGTTATTATGATAAAAAGAAGATGCAGGTACGCTTCCCCTTCGGCTATGGTCTGTCATACACCGCGTTTGAATACAGCGATCTGAAGCTTGACCGGGAGCGCGTGGGTGACGGAGAGACGCTCCGGGTTTCCTGCAGGGTGAAAAATGCCGGGAATCGGGACGGCCGGGAAGTGGTTCAGCTCTATGTGGCCCCGGAAAACAGCGGCGTCATTCGTCCCGTGAAGGAACTGAAGGGCTTTGCCAAGGTCTCGCTTGCGCCGGGGGAAGAGAAGGAGGTCAGCTTCCTGCTGGATAAGAGGGCTTTTTCCTATTATGAGGAGAGGATACACGGCTGGTTTGAGGAGAGCGGCAGCTACGGGATCCTGGTGGGGGTGTCATCAGCGGATATCCGTCTGTCCGGCAGGGTGGAGGTGGAATCCACGGATGAAATCCCCATGGAATACACTCGTTTTTCCACCATCGGAGACCTGGCGGCTACGGCTAAAGGCAGGGAAGTGCTGAAGGGCCTTCTGCATAGGGCGGACGATTCCCGGGAGATGCATGAAACACAGATGTCCCAGAATATGGGAGAGGGGACGGACAAGATGATGCAGTCCATGATGATGGAGATGCCCCTGGGGGCGCTGGTGTCCTTTGGAAGGATGACGGAGGGACAGTTGGAGGATTTGCTGCAGAAACTGAAGTGATTTTACGCTTTTACTTTATATGTATATGCATTAAAATGTTATTGTGTTCCTGTCCCTTTGGCTGAAACCAGGCAAATGAGTGAGGGACATCGAAGGTAACACGGGTCAGGCGTAATGTACGAGGGATACACAATGAATGAAAGATGTTCGCAATGGGTGAAGAATATGCATGAAAAAGAGTTCGAAGAACCGGAATAGGAGGAAAATATGATGAGGGTTTACGATGTACAGTGCAACCATCTGAACAATCCGTTAGGTTTCCGCATGGAGCGGGTCTGCTTTTCATGGAAGACAGCGGATGTCCGGGGAATGGTTCAGGAAAGCGCCAGGGTGCAGGTGGCGGCAGACGGGGAGATGAAAGACGTTCTGCTTGACACCGGCTTTGACAGGGCGGCGGATTCTCTCTGCTATGAGGTCCCTCTGGAACTGAAACCCAGAACCCGCTATTATTACACCGTCAGCGTCCGCACCGATGCCGGGGAGGAGGGGACAAGCGCCGTCCACTGGTTCGAAACCGGAAAGCGGGAGGAGCCCTGGCAGGCAAAGTGGATTACCTGCGACAGCGCACAAAAGAGGCATCCGTGGTTTGAAAAAGAAATCTCCCCAAAGAAGCCGGTGACCCGGGCACGGCTTTACATCTGCGGGCTGGGGCTCTATGAGGCATGTTATACGAAACAAGGGCAGCTTCCTATCATTGAAGGCGGCGTAAAGGATGCGCTTTCTGCCGGAAACAAAGGGATTGTTTCTGATAAGTATTTTAATGGGGCGCGGATTGGGGAGGAGTACCTGACCCCCTACAGCAATGACTACAACCAGTGGGTACAATATCAGACCTATGATGTGACAGAACAGCTCCAAGAGGCCGGAAAGTTGTCCGTCCTGCTGGGGAACGGCTGGTATAAGGGCAGGTTCGGTTTTTTCGCCCGGGAGGAGAAGGGCTTCTACGGCAACGAGTGGCTGCTCCTGGCGGAGCTGCGGCTTTTGTATGCCGACGGCACAGAAGAGGTCATCGGCACCGACGATACCTGGACGGTACGGCGCAGCAGGCTTACTTTTTCCAGTCTCTATGACGGCGAGCACCGGGATGACACCCTGCCGGAGCTTCCTGCGGAAAAGGCAGTCCTCTGCCCTGGGCCCCAAGGGCGGCTGACAGAGCGGATGAGCACTCCGGTGACAGTCCATGAGACATTCCGTCCCAGGGAACTGGTCCGCACCCCCAAAGGAGAGCAGGTATTTGACATGGGGCAGGAGTTCACCGGCATTTTCACCTTGCGGGTGAATTTGCCCAAGGGGCGGGAAGTCCGCATCCAGACCGGGGAAATCCTGCAGCAGGGGTGTTTTTATAACGAGAACCTCCGTACCGCGAAGTCGGAATACCGCTATGTTTCAAACGGCGAAGAGGTTGTGCTGCGCCCGCACTTTACTTATTACGGATACCGTTATGTGAAAATAGAGGGAATTGAGGATCTGAAGCCGGAGGACTTCACCGGGCTGGCTCTTTACAGCGATATTCCCACACGGGGCGAAATGAAGACGGGGCATCCTTTGGTCAACCGACTCCTCTCCAACATCCGCTGGGGCCTCAAGGGGAATTTTCTGGACGTGCCCACCGACTGCCCTCAGCGTGACGAGCGGATGGGATGGACGGGGGATGCCCAGGTTTTCAGCCCAACGGCAACGTATTTGCAGGATACCTACAGCTTCTACGCAAAATACCTCTACGATATGTACCAGGAGCAGTTGGCTCTGGACGGCAAGGTGCCCAACGTGGTTCCCTCCTGCGGGGTGGAGGACTGTGCCTGCGTGTGGGGTGATGCGGCCTGCATCATCCCGTGGAACCTTTACCGCTTCTACGGGGACAAGAACATTCTCCGCGACCAGTTTGAGAGCATGAAGGCATGGGTGGATTATCTGGAAAAAGTGGACGGCGGCAACCACGGCTGGCGTTATGTATTTCATTTCGGTGACTGGCTTGCCCTGGACAATATGAACGGCGACCCCGAGCAGGTGCTAGGGGCTACGGATGAGGAATTCATCGCCAATCTCTACTATGCCGTCAGCGCGGAGCTGACAGCCAAGGCCGCCCGGGTGCTGGGAGACACACAGGCGGAGGAACGGTATGGGAAGCTGGCCCAGGAGCAGTTCCGGGAGGTGAAGAGGGAGTATTACAGCCCAACGGGACGCTGCTGTGTGAAGACACAGACGGCATTATTGCTGACGCTGAAATATGATTTATCGGAAAACCGGGAACTGACTATCGCCCAGCTGAAAAGGCTGTTCGAACAGTCCGACGGCAAGCTGCAGACAGGCTTTGTAGGGACACCCCTGCTGTGCAATGTGCTCAGCGACAACGGCATGGAAAGCCTGGCATGGAAGCTGCTTCTGAACGAGGAATATCCCGGATGGCTCAGGGAGGTAAAGCTGGGGGCCACCACCGTGTGGGAGCGTTGGAACAGCCTTCTGGACGACGGAACCATCTCAGGCATCTCCATGAACAGCATGAACCACTATGCCTACGGCTCCATCGGGGAGTGGATGTTCCGCCATGTGGCTGGATTGGAGATTCCGGAGAGTGTTCCCGGATGCCGGCATATGGATTTCCGCCCCAGCCTCAACTGGGAACTGCGGGAGCAGGAGACGGTATATGATTCCCCCGCCGGAGAGTACCGCAGTGCCTGGAAGATTCTGGATGCCAGCCATGTGGAAATGCGTTTTACGGTGCCTTTCGGCTGCACGGCCACGTTGGTTCTGCCCCAGGCGGAGGGGAATGCCTATGAGGGCATCGGTGAAATGCGTGACGGCGTATGCCGTCTGACATCGGGGAGCTATGAAGTCCGGTATGAGACTGTCTGCTCCTTAAAGCCCTCCTGCAGCATCCGCTCCACCATCCGGGAGCTTAGGGAGAACCGACAGGTTTGGGAGGCGCTGAACCGGCAGTTTCACATGGAGCAGATTCCGGGGCAGTATATAGACATGTCTCTGCTGGAGGTGGCGGAAAAGTTCGGCAGCATCCCGCCGGAGCAGATGGAGCGGCTGGATGCGTTGATTGGAAATCTTTAATTTTGATATAGGAGATAAGTGAACCGAAGCTGTCGGCTTGTGGCAGCTTCGGTTTTTACATTTGTCGGATTTCTTGTATTTCGTATCGGATTTGTGGGATTCTTTTCTGTTTTTTTCTGGTAGGATAAAGCTATCAAATAAATGCAGGTTTCAAAAGACTGCATGAAAAGACAGGAGAGAGGATTATGAAAAGTAAGAGAATTGCAACAATATTGTTAAGCGGCGCAATGGTGATATCCCTGCTGGCGGGCTGCGGGAACAACGCGGGAACAGGAAGCCCGGAATCGGGGCAGTCCGGCAGCGGGGAGGAGACTTCGCAGCAGAGGGAAGAGCCGTCCGGCTCAACGGAGGAATCGCAGGAGTCACAGGAAGCGCCTGCAGATGTGGATCCTATGGAGAAGATCACTCAGGGACGTTATTTCTACGGGTACAATGCGGGACCAGAGCTGGATATGTCCTATTACTTCCATTTCTATGAAGAGCAGCCGGTTCTGGGGAAGGTGTTCTACGCCGGCTTTGCCATCAACCAGATTTATTTCCACGGTACATATGAGGTGACGGAGGAACCCTATGAATATGCATGCTGGCCCAGCCGGGAGGAGAGGGCGTCAGCGGCGGAGGACGCGGAGGCCCCCACGGGAACGGCGCCTTATACCATTACATTCTATGATTTTGACGGGAATGAGCTGGATAAATGCGGATTTGACGGCGAAAATGTCTATAATGACATGGAAAACATTACCGGCGTAGGCGGTGAAGATGCGGTTTACCAATTCGATGATCCGGAGGGGGAGAACAAGGATGTCTACGACGGCGAAGTAGGTTATGCGGTAGTCGATCTTGAGGGTGTGGATGACGCCACCTGCCAGCTGCGGCTGTGGCACACCGGAAGGTATCAGGATCTGGTTGACATGGAGATCGAGGGAACCTGGACAATGGAGCAGGGGACGGACGCAACCACCTATACCCTGACGCCGGATGACGACACGGATACCGGAGCTGTAGTGGTGGTAAATAATGACGGCACAGCTGCCTATACGCCGGATGGCGGTGTGGCAGTCGAAATGAAGCAGGCGGGAGCGGTTCTGCAGTCCTCCTTTGCGGGTGAAGGCCCCGAGGTGTCCGGCGCAGTGACCACGGTGACGCTGGAGATGTATTCGGACGGAACGGCCAAGGCAAGCATCAGTGCATTCGGCACGGTAATGCCTCTGGATGAGGGAACCTGGGAAGCGGAGAATCAGTATACCTTTAAGTTCAACCTGGCAGCCGCAGGGGAAATTACCTCCGAATTGGGAGAGGCAGGCCTGCCTACGGTACATCTTGTGCTGGCAGGAACGCAGCTCGGTGACCTGGATGTGGTGCTGACCTATGTGATGCCGGAAGCGGAGTAATACGGTTCAGTTGGGTTTAAATGGGTTTAGAAAAAGCCTGCAGCCGATAGGCTGCGGGCTTTTTTTTAAAAAACGGACTGACAGATTCCGAGAAAGCCGATTGGGGAGGATTGAGGAGAAAGATGATGGAGAGCTTATTCGGACCGGATGGGAAAGTAAACAGGGCGTTGGGATTTGTAAGGAATTTGATGGTTCTGGGATTGATTGCACTGATCTGCTGTATTCCGGTGGTGACAATCGGGGCGTCCCTCACCGCGCTAAACTATGTGGCGCTGCGGATTGCACGGGGGGAGGAGGGATATATCGTCAGGGACTTTTTCCGTTCCTTTCGGGAAAGCTTCCGGTCCGCCACAATTATCTGGATGGGGATGCTGGCATTGCTCGTGCTTTTTGCCATGGATTTCTATATCATGAATCATTCCGCGACAGCGTATCCGGATGTCATGAAAATCGTACTGGCGGTGGCGCTGGCGGCGGTGCTGCTGGTGATGACCTATATGTTTCCCATGATTTCAAAGTTTCAGTATTCCATAAAGGGTTATATAAGGAATGGGGTCATGATGACAATCCTGAACCTTCCCCGGGCCATCGTGATGCTGGCGCTCTATGCCCTGCCCAGCGTTATCGGGGGATATTTTTTCGAGATTATGCCCTTGACTCTGATTTTCGGTCTGTCCTTGCCGGCCTGGCTGTCCGCCAGATTTTTATATGGCAGGTACTTTCAGGGACTGGAGGAGAAAATCCGGTGAAGCAGCAGACGGTACAGGGAGGAATCCGATAGAAGAGGCAGAACCGATATCAGAAAAAGTCAGCAGACGGTGAGGAAGGAACTGGGAGCAGGCTTCCTATTCGCCATATGAAAAGGTAAGCAAACAAGGAGAAAGAATATGCGCAGAATCATTGATATAAATGAAAACTGGGAGTTCATAAAAGAAGGAAAATCGGAAAGAGTCAATCTGCCCCACTGCTGGAATGCCTTGGACGGGCAGGACGGGGGGAATGATTACTACCGGGGCACCTGCCTGTATGGGAAAGAGCTTCCCAAGGTGGAGCGCGGGGCGGACGAGAGGGTCTACCTGGAATTTGAGGGCGCAAATTCCATTGCGGAGGTCTCGGTGAACGGTACAAGGCTGTGTCGTCATGAGGGAGGATACTCCGCTTTTCGGGTGGACATTACGGAGGCACTGGGGGAGGAGAACCGGATTGAGGTACTGGTGGACAACGGCCCGAGTGATTCCGTCTATCCCCAGAAGGCGGATTTTACCTTTTACGGCGGGCTCTACCGAGATGTAAGGCTGGTTATCGTGCCGGGAACCCATTTTGACCTGGATTATTTCGGAGCGCCGGGAATCCGGGTCACGCCGAAGGTAAACGGTGCGGATGCGGAAGTGACGGTGAGGGCTTATGTGAAGGGGGATGCCGAAGGAGTGCGGGTGACGGTGGAGGGTTTTCCGCCTATAGAAGCCGCGAGGATTTCGGAATCCGGAGGAAATGTGCAGGTGTGGGAGGCGAAGCTTCTGATTGACGATGTGCATTTATGGAACGGAAGGAAGGATCCTTATCTGTACCATGCGGATGCGGAGCTGACAGTGGGCGGCGTGACGGCGGACAGGGTGGGGGCGGATTTCGGATGCCGTACCTTTTCCTTTGATCCGGAGCAGGGATTCTTCCTGAATGGAAAGCCCTACCCGCTTCGGGGCGTGTCGAGACATCAGGATTTTGCGGGGGTGGGAAATGCCGTTACGAGACAGATGCAGGATCTGGACATGGAGCTGATTCTGGAGACCGGCGCTACCTCCGTGCGTCTGGCCCACTATCAGCACAGCCGGTATTTTTACGAGCTGTGCGACCGCAGGGGCCTGATCGTATGGGCGGAGATTCCCTACATTTCCGTACATATGCCAGGGGGACGGGCCAACACGGTGTCCCAGATGAGGGAGCTCATCGCCCAGAATTATAACCACCCATCCATCGTCCTGTGGGCGCTGTCTAATGAAATCGGCGTAGGCGGCGTGACGGAGGATTTGCTGGAAAACCATCGGATTTTGAACGACTTGGTGCATTCCATGGACGGCACCCGGCTGACGGCCATGGCCAACGCCTATATGCTCCCCATAGACAGCCCGTTAAACGACATTCCCGATATCTTTGCATATAATCTGTATTTTGGATGGTATGAAGGGGAGCTTCAGGATAATGACGCATTCTTTGAGAAATTTCACAAAGCCTATCCGGACAGATGCATCGGGCTGACGGAGTACGGGGCGGACGCCTTCCATGGGCTGCAGTCACCGGCACCGGAGCAGGGGGACTATTCCGAGCAGTTCCAGGCGCTGTACCATGAGTATATGCTGGGGATGTTCGACAGGATGCCCTATCTGTGGGGCACCTATGTGTGGAACATGTTCGACTTCGGCGCGGACGGAAGGGACGAGGCGGGAGATTATGGCAAGAACCACAAGGGTCTGGTGTCCATCGACCGCAGAGTGAAGAAGGACGCGTTCTATGCGTACAAGGCCTGGTGGAGCGATGAGCCCTTCGTCCATCTGTGCGGCAGCCGGTATGTGGACCGGACGGAGGAGGAGACAGAGATCAAGGTCTACAGCAACCGGAAGAAGGTTGCGCTGTATGTGGACGGCACATTCGCGGGAGAACAGGAGGGAGACCATATTTTTATCTTCAAAGTGAGGATTTCCGGGGAGCATGAGATTCTGGCCAAGAGCGGCGAGCTGGAGGATTCCATGAAGATACGCAAGGTAAGCGAGAGGAATCCGAAGTATTTTCTGAAGGCCTCCGCCATCCACAACTGGTTCGCGGAGCCGGGCATGGAGATTGTTCCGGGGTATTTCTCCATCAACGATACGCTGGAGGCGGTTGCCAGGCTGCCGGAGGGAAGGGCGCTGGTGGATGAGATGGTGAATACGGCCAGGGCCGCCCGGGGGGATGTGGCGAAGAGCGTAAAGCGGACTCCCGAGATGGAGGCCATGCTGCTTCGGAACACCTTTATCAAATTCTTCAAGATGGCCGGGGGTGCTATCACGCCGGAGATGGTAGTGGAGATCAACCGGAAGCTGACGAAGATGAAGAAACCGGAATGACCGGTGTAAGGGGAGCGGCACAGCCATTACCATGAGATGCTGTGATCGGGCAGGCGCGGAAGAGAATCAGACAAAAAGAGTCCGGCAAAAGGGAATCTGGTCAAGCGAAATCCCGGATGAGATGAAAAATGGGAAAGGATTGGTGATATCATGTTTTATAATATTGATATGCGTATGGGGGAAATTCTTGACAATGAGCAGACGGCAGCCGTTTTCGACCGATTTCTGCCGGGGATGAGGGCAAGGGTGGAGGCGCAGTCCGCCGTCAGGGGCATGTCGGTCCGGAAGCTGGCCGAGTATGCGAAAGGCGCGATTTCAGAGAGCAGCCTGGAGGCCATGGACGCGGAACTGGGAAAAATTCCCTATGAAGAGGAGTGCATGGAAAAAATTATAGAGGCTCTGAAAAGCCAGCCTCTGACCAAAGCGGCGGCCGAGCAGATCCCGGCACAGAGGCAGACGGCTATCTACCCGGGCAGGGTATGGAGGGACACGAACGGCAGAAGAATCCAGGCCCACGGAGGCGCTCTGTTCTATGAAGACGGCATCTATTACTGGTATGGGGAAAACAAGGACCGAACGGACGGCGTGTGCAGTATCTGGACCTGGGGAATCCGCGCCTACGCATCGGAAGACTTGTATAACTGGGAGGATAAAGGGCTGATCATCGAGCCGGATTTGGCAAATCCCCGGTCAAACCTGTATCCTTCTGCCTGTGTGGACCGTCCGCATATCCTGATGTGCCCGAAGACGGGAAAATATGTCTGTTGGATAAAGCTTTCCGGCGAAAAGTCCTGCTTCGTCATTCTGCAGGCGGACGGATTCCTGGGTCCCTATGAGGTGGCGGCAGAAAATTACCGTCCTTTCGGGAAAGAGGTGGGCGATTTTGATATCGTAAAAGAGGAGGAAAGCGGGAAGGCATATCTGTTCATGGATGCGGATCATGACGGGATTCTCGGCATGGAATTGTCAGATGATTTCCTGCGGGCGGAGAGGGAGGTTTCCGGACAGTATATGGGTCTGCACGCGCCATTCTGCAGGGAGGCGGTGGCCCTCTTTGAGCGAAACGGCAGGAAATACATGCTGACCAGCGGAATGAGCGGATATATCCCGAATAAAAGCGATGCCGCCGTCTCGGACAGCTGGCGGGAGTGCTTTGTGAGCATCGGCAATCCGCATCCTCAGGACGAAACCAACTCTTCCTACAACAGCCAGATTTCCCAGGTATTCAAGGTACCGGGCAAAAAGGACTTGTATATTTCCATCGCGGACCGCTGGGTTCCGGGGTACCCGGTGGACGCAAAAAGAGCCGACATGATAGAGCGCTCCATTGCCTCCCACTTTGAGCCGGCTCGATACAGGGTAAGTCCGGAGGAGAAAAAGGCATTGGCAGAGAGCCCCATGCTGGCCAGCGCGGATACTTCCATTGCCGATTATGTATGGCTGCCCCTGGAATTTGACGGCGAGAGGGTGTCCATAATATGGAAGGAGAGCTGGAAACTGGAGGATTATGAGTAAGCTGTCCGTAACGGCATAGCGACCTGAATGACAAAGAGAGGAACGCCATGAAAAAAATTGATTTCAACCATGACTGGATTTTTACACAGGAGGGTACGGAGCGTCAGGAGACAGTGACCCTTCCCCATGACGCCATGATCAACACGGACCGGAATCCCGGGATACGCAATTATTTCCTGCTGGCGGGATTCGAAGGAGGAAAATACATTTACACGAAAACCTTCCATGCGCCGGAAGAATACTGCCAGAAGACCCTGATCCTGGAATTCGAGGCGGTCTACTGTATGAGCAGGGTCTATATTAACGGGGAGCCGGTCTGTGAGAAGCCTTATGGATTCACTCCCTTTTGGGTTCCTCTGAATCCGTATCTGAAATTCGGCGGGGACAATGAAATTCGCGTGGAGGCGAATGTGCCGAAGGAGGGGCATGGCCGCTGGTATACGGGCGGAGGTATCTACCGTCCGGTGAATCTCTGCATAGGGGAGGAAAACCATATTGCGCTATATGGAGTGAAGGTGACCACCCTGGGAATCAACCCGGCCAGGATTCAGGTGGATGTGGAGATCCGGGGGGCCGGTTTGGTATCCGTGGATATTAGGAAAGATGGGAAGGCTGCGGCTTCCGGCAGTCGGGAGGTGAAACCGGAAGAAAGAACAGCGGAAGATAAGGGAAGGGAAGAGGAAAGCAGCGGCAGGGCGGCGGAAAGCACCAAAAGGGAAGCGGGTGCAGGGAACGCAAGGGTGAGCCTGCAGCTGGAGATTCCGGACGCGAAGCTCTGGAGCGCAGAAACCCCGGAGCTTTACCAGGCAGTGGTCACTCTGACCCGGGGGGAGAAGGTATATGACGAAGTGACGGAAAGCTTCGGCATCCGCACCATTGAGGTAAGCCCGGAAAAGGGTCTCCTCATCAACGGCGTTCCTACCTTTCTGCGGGGCGGCTGCATCCATAATGACAATGGCGTCATAGGCGTCATCAACAACGATGCCACGGAACTGCACCGGGCCAGAAACCTGAAGAAATCCGGGTTCAACGCCCTCCGTTCCGCCCACCATCCCATGTCCAGGAGCCTGATGAAAGCCTGCGATGAGGTGGGGCTGTATGTCATGGACGAGGCCTTTGACTACTGGTACCGCCCCAAGGGAGGGAATCCCCACTGCGGCCTGTTCCTGGATACCTTCCGGGAAGACACAAGGGCCATGGTGCAGGATGCCTACAACCATCCCTGTGTGGTGATTTACTCCATCGGAAACGAGATCCCGGAGGCAGGCGGCGTGAAGGGAGTCCGGGTGGGAAAGGAGATCGTGGACATTATCCACAGCATAGATACCACAAGGCCCACCACCCTCTGCCCCAGCGTCCACTGGCTGAGGGAATATCTGGACGGCGTTCCATACCTGACAAGGGACGAGGATGAATGGACGGCAGAAAGCCCGGAGAATAAGGAGAAGGACTGGAAGCATTACATGAAGATTTTCCTGGGCGCGGCGGCCAACATTCCGGAAGATGAGAAAAATATGCCCTATCCACCCACATTTGTCCGCATGGATGAGGAGGCAACAAAAAATCTCTACCCTTATCTGGACATTGCGGGATATAATTATTATGAGGACAAATACGACACCCTCCATGAGCTTCATCCGGAGCGCGTCCTGCTGGGAACGGAGACCAGGGGGGAGCGGATTGTGGACACCATGCGCTACGCTAAGGAACATCCCTTTTTGATCGGGGATTTCATCTGGACCCTGCAGGAGCATCTGGGAGAGGTTAATTGCTGTAATATTTCCTATGGGAAAAATTTCTCTGGGAAAGATTCCTCTGGGAAAGATTCTCATGGAGAGGGGGCGGAAGGAAAGGAGAAAGGAAAGGAGAAAGGGTGCTTCTCCGGCAGGGATTATCCCTGGCTGATCAATTACGGCGGCACCATCGACCTCATCGGTACCATACTGCCCTCCATCCACAAATATGAATTTGCCTGGGACGAGAATAAGAAGGGGCTGTACCTGGCTTCCCAGCCGCCCGTCCATGAGGGGCTTGCGCCGGATGTGAAGGGATACCGCTGGACGGATACGGTGGACGGCTGGACTTATGAGGGGTATGAGGGAAAGCCGGCCTGGGTGGATGCCTATACGGATGCGGCGGAGGTGGAAATCTTCGTCAACGGCGTAAGCGCGGGCAGGAGCCCGGTGAAGGATTATTATGCAAAGCTTCCCTGCATCTATCAGCCGGGGGAATTGCTGGGCGTGGGATATGACGGAAACGGGAAAGAGCTTTACCGGACGTCTGTGAGAACCGCGGGACCGGATACCGTAATTTGCGCCGTACCGGATAAAACAATACTCCAGGCCGGAGAAGAGGATTTTTGCTTTATTGATATAGCTGTCATGGATTCCGAGGGAAGGTTAAAGCTTCTGCCGGAGCGGAAGGTGAAAATCAGGATAGAAGGAGCAGGCTCCATACAGGGCTTCGGAAGCGCCAACCACTTAAATGAGGAGAAATTCAACCAGCCCTGTCATACCACCTATCTGGGCAGGCTGCAGGCGGTAATCCGCAGCGGGAAGACGCCCGGGGAGGTTAAAGTGACTTTTTCCGGCGAGGGCATGGAGGATACGGTGGTACGGCTGCAGGTAGAAGCGTAAAAAGGCGCTGCATACAGAATGCGGATAGAACTAAAGGACTTTTATGAGAATCAGACAGGCGAGAAATGTGGATGCCTCACTGCATGTATATAGTGAAAGCAGTAGCCAATGCTGTCGGACTGCAATATTGCACATTTCGGGGCAGCTGATAATATTGAAGCAGGAGGAACGGCCGGAACAAAATGCTGGCTGAGAGAAGAGATGTATCATTCTATTTTACCGGGCAAAACATGGCTGGACACAGATGGAAAGAGGATTCAGGCTCATGGGGGTTCCGTGCTGTACCGTGACGGGATCTATTACTGGTATGGGGAAAATAAGGAGAAAACCACAGGGAAAAACGGAATCTGGCATTGGGGAGTGCGGTGTTACGCCTCCAAAGATTTGTACAACTGGGAGGATAAGGGGCTCATCATTCCCCCGGAGCCGGACAATCCGGCTTCCTCCCTGCATCCCGCTTCCATGATGGATCGTCCCCATATCATCTATAATCGGGATACGAAGAAATATGTGTGCTGGCTCAAAATCATGAACCAGGACGGCTCCCAGACGGAGACAGTTCTGACGGCGGACCACATACTGGGGCCCTATACGAAGGTTCGGGAGGGCTTGAAGCCTCTGAACATGAGCGCCGGGGATTTCGACCTGGCGGTGGCGCCGGACGGGAAGGCCTATTATTATTTCGAGAGGGTGCACAGCGAGACCATATGCGCGGATCTGACGGCGGATTATACGGATGTGACAGGGTATTACAGTACCCATTTTCCCCATATTTCACCGCCCTATGTAAGGGAAGCTACCGCACATTTCATGCGCAGGGGTAAGCATTATCTGGTGACATCCGGGACTACGGGGTATCTTCCCAATCCCTCCGAGGTGGCAATGGCGGACACTTGGCATGGCCCTTATACCGTCCTGGGGAATCCCCATCCGGGAGATGAAAGCCGTACCTCCTTCCACTCCCAGATTTCTTCCGTATTTAAGGTGGAGGGGAAGAAGGATTTGTATATCGCAGTTGCGGACCGCTGGGTGCCGGATCACATGGAACTGCGTTATGAGGAATACGCGGCGGAATTTGAGCGCATGTTTGACCCGGATTATGACGGGGAGATAAAATTTGACGAAAAATTCGGCATGGACGGGGAGAGAGATACCTCCATCGCTGATTATGTATGGCTGCCCTTCCGGTTCGAGGGCGACAGGCCATATCTGGACTGGACGGACGAGTGGTGGATAGAGGATTTTGACTGAATGCGCCGCAGGAAACAGATACGAGATAGAAGGAGAATATAAAAATGGAAAAATACAGAGATTCGTCGCTGTCGCCCAAAGAGCGGGCGCAGGACCTGCTGAGCAGGATGAGCCTGGAGGAAAAGATGGGACAGGTCAACTGCCTGTTCCCCTACGGCGACAACTGGGATGTGGTGGAAAAGGATATGGAACACGGCATCGGCCAGGTGAGCACGCTGGATGTGCGGGTAATCAAGAGCCTTGAGGAGGCGGCCGCCTGGCAGCGAAGGATCCAGAAAAAGGTCATGGAAAAAAGCGAACATGGGATTCCTGCCGTTTTCCACATGGAAGGTCTCTGCGGGCCTTTTATCCAGGATTCCATGAGCTTTCCGGCAGGGATTGGAAGAGGAGCCTCCTGGGATCCCGAGCTGGAGGAAAAGGTCGGGGAAATCGTGGGGCGGCAGGAACTTTCCTGCGGGATTACGCAGGTGCTGGCTCCGGTGCTGGATATATCAAGGGATTCCAGAATGGGACGCCAGGGGGAGACCTACGGGGAGGATCCCGCGCTGGCGGCGGCTATGGGAACCGCTTATGTAAAGGGTATCCAGAACCAGACGGTCGCCGGAAGAAAGGCGGAATCCGTGGCAAAGCATTTTCTGGGATTTCATGGTTCCCAGGGAGGAATCCATGGGGCCAACTGCGACATACCGGATCGTCTGCTGGAGGAGGTATACGCCAAGCCCTTTCAGGCGGCTGTCAGCGGAGCGGGGCTTAGGGGGGTCATGCCCTGTTACTGTGTCATAAACGGAGAACCGGCCTCGGCTTCGGAAAAAATCCTGACAGGGCTTCTCCGGGAAAAAATGGGGTTCGAGGGCGTGTGCGTATCCGACTATGGGGCGGTGGGGAATGTCCATAATACCCAAAAGGTGTGCGAAAACGTTACGGAAGCAGGGCTGCTGTGCATGAAGGCGGGCATGGATGTGGAGGCCCAGAACTGCACGGGCTTCAATCGGGAGCTGGGGGAGTGGTTCCGCACAGGGAAAGCGGATATGGCAATCCTGGACAGGGCGGTGCTGCGCATTCTGGAGGCCAAATTCCGCATGGGTCTCTTTGAGCATCCCTATGCGCTGGAGGGAGAGGAATTGAGGAGAACCTTCACGGGGGAGGAGGATCGTGAAATTTCCCTGCGGTCGGCTTTGGAATCCATGGTGCTTGTGAAGAATAACGGCGTGCTTCCCCTGAAACCGGATATTAAGAAAATTGCGGTAATCGGCTGCCATGCTGCCAATGCCAGAAGCCTGTTCGGAGGCTATACCCACTTGAGCATGGTGGAGGCCGTCCATGCGGTGGCAAATTCCATTGCGGGTCTTAAATCGGGCAACATTCACGGCAGGGAGCTGGTGACGGTACCGGGAACCCAGATACAGAGTGACGAAACGGAAGAATTTGATGAAATCCTGCGCTGTCAGAAACCGGGCTGTCCAAGTATTTTGGAGAAACTCCGCGAAAAGCTTGCGGGTACGGAGGTCAAATACGCCTATGGATATGCCATTGCGGGAAACGATTTATCTCATATGGACGAAGCCCTGAAGCTTGCGGCGGAGGCGGACGTTATCCTGATGACCCTTGGGGGAAAGCATGGATCCTGCTCTGTGGCTTCCATGGGAGAGGGAGTGGATGCCACGGATATCAACCTGCCGGAGTGTCAGGAGGAATTTATCCGGAGGGCAGCGAAGCTTGGAAAGCCGTTGGTAGGAATCCATCTGAACGGAAGACCAATATCCAGCGATGTGGCGGATCAATATCTGGATGGGATTCTGGAAGCCTGGAATCCCTCTGAGATGGGTGCGGAAGCCATCGTGCAGGTGCTGACAGGAGAGTATAACCCGGGAGGAAAGCTTCCGGTATCGGTGGCCAGGAATGCAGGTCAGATTCCGACTTATTACAATCATCCCAACGGATCGGCATGGCATCAGGGAGAAAGTATAGGGTTTGCGGAATATGTAGATATGCCCCATACGCCGAGATATTTTTTCGGATACGGTCTTTCCTATACAGAATTTGTTTACACTAACCTGCTTATATCTCCGGAAAAAGCGGATGCTGAGAAGGAGATACTTATCTCCGTGGAGGTGGAAAATACAGGTGCGGTAAGGGGAAGCGAGGTGGTGCAGCTTTATCTGTGTGACGTATATGCGAGCATGACGCGGCCGGTAAAGGAACTTGCAGGTTTTAAGAGAATTATGCTGGAGCCAGGAGAGAAAAGGAGAGTCATATTTAAACTGCGGGCAAGCCAGACGGCCTTTCTGGACACCTGCATGAACTGGAAGGTGGAAAGAGGAGAGTTTGAGGCTTTGGTTGGAAGCTCTTCCGAGGATATCCGCCAGACAGGGCATTTTTCCATCAGGGAGAGCCGGATTGTGGACGGCAGGATGCGGGGAATGTATGCAGCTGTTGCGGTCGAGTGATGCCAGGCAGAAAGCAGCGACTATGTCAAGGTGCAGGGGATAAAAGAGGAGCTGAAGAGGCTGGCATTACAGTGCCTTGAATCCTGCGGGAAATATGATCACCGGGCATCCGCTTTTGCATCGCCGAGTTCCATTGCCGGTTTTACGGCCTGGATTTTGTATTCCATGTCGTATTTCCGTTGCTTTTTTGCCATTGTAGTTGCCTCCTTATTTCTCTTTGATTATACATCAAATCCTTGAGTATAAGGTGTCAACTAAAATGATAC
>CAJUJU010000060.1 GCA_910586835.1 uncultured Acetatifactor sp. | reverse complement strand
ATGATAATCTGCAATTTTTGTATAATATCGGGAGATAATTTCCTGCGAATCTATAATGAATGTGTACACCCATATCGGATTGGATGATGCAGAGAAGGAACTGAGGCGGGTGGAAGAATTTCAAAAGGCGCAGGCGGAGGTTGAAAAGAAGAACGATGCAAAGGCGGTATCGCAGAAAATGTTTAAGGTGATCTGATATAGAGGATTTATGACGCTCTGGCTTAGGCTAGGGCGTTTTTTTTGTTGTAAGATCGAATATATGGTGATATAGTATATCTGTAATGTTTGCCTATATGGAGCATTGTGATTGGAGTATTAGCAACAGCAGTTAAGGTGTCACTTTCCGTAAAATATGGTTCTGATGTGCATGGAAGTCAAAAACAAAAGTGCGAAAAGAGAACAAGCAAAAAACAGAATTATGGTAGTAGTAAGAAATTATCTGTGAGATGGAAAGGAGCAAGAAAAATGACATTAATATGTGCAGCATTCATGGTGAGTATTGGTATTCCTGAGCGTGACTCGGTGGTGTGTGGCTAATATGACAATATTAATGTGTTGAAAATAGGATGGAGTACCTTTGGGTTCGAATCCCAACACGCTCATTTGTATAACCCGCTTTTTGGAGCGGGTTATTATGATAATTGCATTTCAAGATTCAATATTACGGTGTAAAATATAGAATGGGGTGAATAAACTGAATATTACAAAAAATCAACATTATGTTTCTCAAGGTGTGTTAAAGCATTTTAGTGATGAGAAAAATAAGATATTTGAGTTATTTATTGAGAAGGAACTAATATCTAAAAAATGTATTGATAATACGATGTCACAAAAATTTGTGTACGAACATCCAAGAATTAAAACAAATACTGTTGAAAATATATTTGCAAAATTCGAATCAAAAGCATTTCCGTTAATTGATGGGTTAATTTATGAAATAGAAAATAATTATGAAAATAAGCAAAGCATAATTGGACTTATGCAAACAATTAAAAGTATTATTCCCTATGTACTCCTTTTTTATTTTCGCAGTGGCGCATTGTTAAAGGAATATTCAATGGATGCCGAAGAACCTAAAAATACGAAAGTTGAAAGAATGCTTTTAAATATAATGGATGTTAATTATATTCGTGGCTTGAAGGATACCATTTGTAATTATTATAAGTGTGGAATAATTGTTGATGAAAAAGAACGGTTTTTGTTGAGCGATCAATATGTTTCTACTGTAGCATTAATGTATAAAAATAGATTTTCAAATGCTTCAAATCGACAAATAGGTATGAAAGAAACAATGATCTTGATACCATTAACATCAAAGTTTTATATTGTTTTTTATAACGGAAGAATTCCTTCTTGTATTGGAGAAAATGTGTTTTCTGTATTAAATGATGATAGCGTTAATGAAATAAATAATGTGATATTTCAAAATTCCTATGTGAAATGTGTTGGAAAAAGTGAAAGTGAATTAGAGCGAGTTAAGAGCGTACCAATTGAATCATATAGTCCAATAAAATGTATAATGAAATATAGCGATGGAAGCATTCAGGACAGGATAATAAAAAGGGAAGTCTTTTTATATGATGAAGATAAAGATATGAATGCACATTCTTATGAATATATGTCTACATATATTAAGGATATAAAGGATAAATTAGGGAGAAATGATGTCTGCGTTTGTGGAAGTGGAATTAAGTATAAGAAGTGTTGTATGAAGAGGTATGAAACTGTTGCTCGGATATTAAGAGAAACGCAAAATCCGAGAATGCAAAATTATACGATTCCGGGAGTTAGGGTTACAGAGGATTCTATATTAGAATATCAGGGACCACAGGAAAAAATGACTAATAGGCACGATAAGGGTGTAATAGAAAAGATATTTGAAATGACAGAAAGTGATACTCAAAATCCTTAGTAGTAAGAATTTCCCTTTTACTACTTATTTTACTACTAATAGGTAGCAACAACTTGCTAAAATATGCTCTGATTTGCAACATTTGTTCGTTTCAGAGCAAGGCATAAGATATCCGGGAACCCTAGCAAAACAGGGCATTCTTGGGAAAACAAGGAGTTTGAAAACAATGATAAAAATACTTTTTGTCTGCCACGGCAATATCTGTCGCTCCCCCATGGCAGAGTTTGTAATGAAGGATCTGGTACAGAAGGCCGGCCTGGCAGATCAGTTTTATATTGCGTCCGCCGCCACAAGCACAGAGGAGATCTGGAACGGGGTGGGCAATCCGGTCTACCCGCCAGCAAAGGCGGAGCTTGCCCGACATGGCATCGGCTGTGAGGGAAAACGGGCGGTGCAGCTGACCAGGAAAGACTATGAAAAATTTGATTATCTGATCGGTATGGACAGCGCCAATATCCGCAATATGCACCGTATGCTGGGCGGGGACCCGGAAGGGAAGATTTTCCGACTTCTTTCCTTCGCAGGCTTTGAGGAAGATATCTCTGACCCCTGGTATACAGGGAACTTTGAGGTGACCTACAGGGATGTGGATCGGGGATGCCATGGACTTATGGAATATTTGCAGACAACAGGCTCCGAGGAGAGCCGGATTCCTGCCGGGAGGTAAAAAAAGATGCAATATTTTATCGCTTTTTTAGAAGGAATCATCACGTTTATTTCTCCGTGTCTTCTGCCGCTTCTTCCCGTCTATGTTTCCTATTTTGCAGGAGGAGAGGAGCGCACAGTAACACGGACGCTGAAGAATGCCGCCGGGTTTGTGGCGGGTTTTACGGTTCTTTTTGTGCTGATGGGAGCGCTTGCCGGAACGGTGGGCGGTTTTTTACAGAAATATCAGACTGCGGTCAATGTGGTGACTGGTTTGGTGGTGATCTTTTTTGGCCTGAACTTTCTGGGCGTTTTGCGGATAAATCTGTTCCGCGGGATGAAACATTCTCCGGAGAACGGCAAAATGGGCTTTTTCTCGTCCATGCTTTTTGGAATGGTCTTTTCTATAGGATGGACGCCCTGTGTGGGAGCGTTTTTGGGTTCTGCCCTGATGCTTGCCTCTCAGCAGGGGCAGGCAGCTGCCGGGGTGTTGATGCTGTTGGCTTATTCGCTGGGGCTGGGCATTCCTTTTTTGGCCAGTGCGGTTCTCATCGACAGATTGAAAAATGCCTTTCAATTCATTAAGCGCAATTATAAGATCATAAATATAGTAAGCGGTACGCTTTTGATTCTGGTGGGAGTGCTGATGATGACGGGGCTTCTGGGCAGGCTTCTGGCGGTGCTTTCGTGAGGATTGTCTGTAAAAGTATTCCGGATGGCAACACTATATTTGCGGCATTATAACTGTTTTTGGCGGGAAGACCGGCAGGGAGGTAATTATGAAAAAGAAGCTGATGTGGGCGGTTGGGGCGATTTGTCTTATCGCTTTGATAGCAGGGGCATCCGTTTTATATGGGAAGTTGAGCGACAATTATGCGCCGGACAGACTGACGCAGCTGGCGGGAGAGGGGTCCCGTGGGGATCAGGGTGCGGCAGACAGAGATGACGGGTTAACCGAAGGCGGAACCAGTTCCGGCGGAGGAAACAGTGGAAGCGGAACTGGGACGACGCCGGACGGAGGAAACAGTGGAAGCGGAACCACATCCGACGAAGGAAACCGCGGAAGCGGGACGACACTGGACGGAGGAAACAGCGGAAGTGGAACTGCATCCGACGGAGGAAACAGCGGAAGCGGAGCCGCATCCGACGGAGGAAACAGCGGAAACGGAACTGCATCTGACGGAGGAAACAATGGAGACGGAACCGCATCCGGGGAGGGGCAGGACGCATCTGCGGAAAACAGCGTGCAGCAGGCTCCGGACTTTACGGTCACGGATTACGACGGGGAGGAGGTAATGCTCTCCGACTATTTCGGAAAGCCTATTGTGGTCAATTTCTGGGCCAGCTGGTGCCCGCCCTGTAAGGCGGAGATGCCGGATTTTGAGGAGGCTTACAAAACACATTCCGAGGTGCAGTTTCTGATGGTAAACATGACCGGCGGCCGTGAGACGCTGGAGTCGGCCAAGGAGCATGTGGAGAGCCAGGGCTATACTTTTACGGTATTGTTTGACACGGAGTACAGCGCGGCTTATGCCTATTATGTCAATTCGCTTCCGGCAACCTATTTTATAGATGCGGAGGGCAATCTGATCGCCTATGCCACGGGTATGCTGGACGCGGAAACTCTGGAGAAAGGAATTGCCATGATAGCGGATCCGGATGCGGCAGAGGCTGAGGGGGATTCTCAGGCCCCCTGAATTCAGGGGCTCGGGTTTTCGCAGTTCAGGAATCAGGCCTGTTTACGAGGCTGTTTTTGGGGCAGTAACAGTCAAGAAACGGCAAAAACAGTTTTCACCATCAGTTTCGGACGGGACATCCCATGCTGTTTCACAGCCGGAACCCTTTTTGCAGCAGTTCGCTGCATACGGCTGCAATGTTTTCCGGCGGTCTGGGAGTGGGGTGATTCAGCCAGGTTTCTATAACTCCGGTGCAGCCTGAGACGATGAAGGACTCAATGTAGATGAGATCCGGGTCCTCCGGCTCGACGTCAAGAATGTTGTAGATGCGTTCTTTTACAAGCTCCTTCATCCGGTTTACAAATGCCAGGTCGCCGTGAGGCCCCATGGTTGCTTTTGCAAAAGCACGATGGCGTTCCAGGAAGGCAAATACCTCCTGCAGGGTTGCTGCGGGGGAGCTTGCCTCGCCGGTGAGGGTGCGGTCCAGAATTTCGTTGAATTCCAGAAACAGCTCATCTTCCATCTGCCAAAGCATATCGTAGATATCAGTATAGTGCAGGTAGAAGGTTCCTCTGTTGAGATCCGCCAGTTCGGACAGCTCTCTCACGGAGATATCCTTTATCTCTTTTGTTTCCATCAGTTGTATCAGACCCTGCTGCAGCAGGGCTTTTGTCCTTCGGATCCGTCGGTCTGTGCCGGCGCTTTTTTTGTTGTTTTCTGTCATTTTCTGTTCTCCTGTAATTTCTAAAATGTTTGTTAATTTATGAACATTACCTGCAAAAATGTTTATAAAAACACATTTGTCTTTAAAGTGTGCATTGCCTTTTTCCTGTGTTTTATTATAATAGCTTTGAAAAAGAAAATCAACACTCGTTTAGTAACGGACACAATAACGAGTAATGAGTGGCGTGTTGAAAATATTCTCCCGTGTTATGGGAGGAAGTGTCTGCCGGGATTGTTTCTGTTGAGTCACCCTTCCTGAAAGATTTTTGCGGAAGCTGGCAGACAGTGAAACAAGGAGCACAAGGAGGCAGGGCATGTTTTGAATCCCAATGATTCGCTGCGCGTCCGGATATGTTGATTCAGAAAGGAAATGTGAGGGAGAGGATTATGGCCAAAGAAAAAGAAAAGAAGGAGGAGTCCTTCATGATAAAGCTTTCCACGTTGATTGTGGATAAGCGAAAGGGGTTCTATCTGATATTTATCATGTTGATTTTGTTCAGTGTGGCGTCCATGAACAAGGTTAAGGTAAATAATGACCTGACCTCATATCTGCCGGGCACCACGGAAACCAGGATTGGCTTGGATCTGATGGAGGAGCAGTTTACCACATATGGTACGGCCCGGGTGATGGTCTGCAATGTGACTTATCAGGAGGCGGAGGAGATTGCGGAGCGTCTGGAGGGTCTGGAAGGGGTCAATATGCTGACCTTTGACGAATCGGAGGAGCATTATCATGACATGGAAGCGCTTTTTGAGTTGACCTTTGACGTGGAAAAATCCGACGGGGCTGCGCAGGAGCGGCTGAACGCCGTTCTGGAGGAGCTGGCAGGATATGATGTGTATTACACCTCGGACATTGGTCAGGAGGAGAGGGATGCGGACGATCTGAACAGGGATATGGTGCTGATCCTGATGCTGGCCGGGGTGGTGATTGTGGCGGTGCTGCTGTTTACTTCCACCACTTATGCGGAAATTCCTGTGTTTCTTGCAACCTTTATTGTGGCGGCTATTCTCAACAAGGGAAGTAATTTTATTTTCGGAACCATCAGCTTTGTCACGGATTCCATTGCGGTGGTACTGCAGCTTGCCCTGGCAGTGGATTACGCCATCATTCTCTGCCATCGGTTTATGGAGGAGCATGAGGACAAGGATGCCAGGGAGGCGGTGATTGTGGCGCTGAGCAAGGCGATACCGGAGATTTCCTCCAGTTCCCTGACCACGGTGTCCGGTATGGTGGCAATGATGTTCATGCAGTTTCGGATCGGCTATGATATGGGTATCGTTCTGGCGAAAGCCATCGTTTTGAGTCTGATCTCCGTATTTTTCCTGATGCCCGGGCTGCTTCTGACTTTTGCCAGAGCCATTGACAATTCTCATCACAGAAGTTTTGTGCCGAAGATTACGGCGGTGGGCAGATTTTGTGTGCTCACCCGCTTTATCATCCCTCCTGTCTTTGTGGCGGTGGTGATCGTGGCGGCGCTGATTTCCGGTAAAACCAATTATGTGTATGATGTGAATGCGCTGGAAGCAAATAAGATGAGCGAAAACAAGTTTTCCGTCACCATGGTGAACCGGGAGTTCGGAACCATCAATCAGCTTGCCGTTATGGTTCCCTGCGGAGACTATGAGAGGGAGGGCCAGGTTCTGAGGGCGCTGGAGGCCATGGAAGAGGTGGATTCCTGTATGGGGCTGGCGAACATTGAGGCCATGGACGGCTATCTGCTGACCGGACAGCTTTCTCCCAGAGAATTTGCCGAGCTTATTGATATGGATATTGAGGTGGCGGATCTGCTGTATTCCGCCTATGCGGTGGATCACAGCAATTTCGGCGCGTTGCTGAACGGAGTGCACGAGTATAAGGTTCCGCTGATCGACATGTTTCTCTTTATCTATGATCAGAAGGAGGCGGGAAACGTTACCCTGGACGATGAGTTGGAGGAAACGTTGACGGATGCTTACTCACAGATCAGTATTGCCAGAGATCAGCTTTTGGGGGACACCCACAGCCGTTTCGTGCTGGAGCTTTCCGTTCCGGCGGAGGGGGAGGAGACCTATGAGGCGCTTCAGCGGATCCGGGAGACTGTGGCGCGGTACTATGCCTATGACGACATTGTGCTGGCGGGCAATTCCACCAGCAACAAGGATCTGAGCGATTCCTTCGGTATGGATAACACGATCATCACAGTGCTCACGGCGCTGTTTGTCATGATTATTCTGTTGTTTACCTTTCAGTCCGCGGGATTGCCGGTGCTGCTGGTGCTTTCTATCCAGGGCAGTATCTGGATGAATTTTTCGCTGCCCTATCTCACGGGAGAATCGGTGTATTTTCTTGGGTATCTGGTGGTATCTGCCATACAGATGGGCGCTACCATCGACTATGCCATTGTAATTACCAGCAGATACATGGAGCTGAAGACTTACATGCCCATCAAGGAGGCCATTGTGGAGACACTGAACCAGGCGTTTCCCACCATTGTCACCAGCGGCTCCATGCTGGTGGCAGCAGGCTTTATCATCAGCAACACTTCTTCCAACGCCGTTGTGGCGGCCATCGGACTGGCGCTGGGAAGAGGAACGCTGACCTCTATTTTGCTGGTATTGCTGGTGCTTCCCCAGACACTGCTCATGGGAGACATTCTTATTGAAAAGACAGCCTTTACGCTGAAGCGGGAGACGTTGAAGCCCTTGCCTGCGGGGGGCAGGATCCGTATGTCCGGGCATATCAGGGGTTATGTGAACGGAGTCATCGACGGGGAGTTTACGGGAGTGATCGACGGAGAGATGGGGGCTGTTGTCCGGGCCAGGGACAGTGTGGAGCGGGTTGACCGCAGCGGCCGGACGGTGGGAGGAGAGCTGCCGCAGCTGGAAGCCGTGGCTCCGGAGGATGAGGAGGCGCTGGGCAAGGAAGGCGATCTCTCAGCCTCGACGGAAATCCTTGCAGAAGAGAGTCTTCCCATTTCAGGGACTGTCTCTGACGAAATGGAAGAAACATATGGGCAGGAAAAACAGGAAGAGACATACGGGCAGGAAAAACAGGAAGCCTACAGAGAAGATAGCAGGAAAGACGAAAGGAAGGAGGCGCAGGATCATGAAAAAATGTAAAAGATTAATGACATGTGTGTCGCTTGCTCTGTGCGCGGCGCTGCTGCTTCCTGATCCCCGGACTGCTCAGGCGGCAGGAAGTGACAAAACCTATGAACAGTACCGCTCAGGTGGGGAAGAGGGGCAGCGGAAAGAGAGCGACTATATTCAGATTCACATTTCCACCGAGGAGGAACTGGCAGAGCTGGCGGAAAACTGCGAGTTGGATTCCTGGTCTGTGGATAAATATGTGATACTGGACGGGGATATTGTGCTGAAGGAGCACTCCGGTCTGATGATCCCGGGATTCGGAGGAATTTTTGACGGCTGCGGCTATGGGATCTCCAATCTGGAGCTGGAGGACTCCGGCTCCGGGGTGGGACTGTTCCGCTATGTCCGTCAGGGAGCCGTGATCCGTAATCTTTCCGTGTCCGGAAGGGTGCATCCCGGGGGAAGCCAGAGCCAGGTGGGTATTCTGGCGGGGGTCAATTACGGTGAAATCATCAATTGCAGCGTCTCGGGAAGCGTGACCGGAGCCCGGGCGGCAGGCGGCCTTGTGGGGGTCAACCAGGCTTCCGGGGAGATCAGAAGATGCAGCTCCGGGGCTCTGGTTTCGGGAGATCACAGTGCGGGAGGTATCTGCGGTGAAAATTACGGAACGCTGAACAACTGCTCCAATTCCGGAAAAATCAACACCTGCGGAAAGGAAGTGATCTACGACCTGGAGGATATCACGCTGGAAAACCTGGAAAGCATTAACGACATGTCAAACGTGGGAGCCCACACTGACACAGGGGGAATCGCTGGGTATTCCGAGGGCAAAATCTATTACTGTTCCAACACGGGAACGGTGGGATACCGGCATGTTGGCTACAACACGGGAGGTATTGTGGGAAGACTCCATCAGGGGTATGTGCAGAACTGCACCAATGAAGGCGAGATCTGCGGAAGAAAGGACACCGGAGGCATTGCCGGGCAGATGGAGCCTTTTCTGGAGATACAGTATCTGAATGACAAGCTGAGCGAGATCGATCGGGAGACGGAGAAGCTGTTTGATCTGATGGATGCGGCCCATGAGGATCTGAACCGTTACAGCAGTCAGACGGCCTCCCTGACAAAGGCATTGACCGAAAGTCTGAGGAAGGCCTCCGATGCGGCAGGTTTTCTGGGTCAGACCACCAATGAGCTCTGGTATCTTTATAATCAGGAGCTGACGGGAGTAGGGGATGACTTGAAACGTCTGAGCACGGAATTGCAGGATGCGGACAGCTACAAGGAATATACCGTAAGCGGCGGGGATGCGGGAGATCTGACCATCAGGGTTCCGGATGATTACGACAGCTATAAGGCGGCGCTTCGGCGTTTCGGTGACAGCACAGGCACACATCTCACCAATATGACCAAGGCGTCTTCCGACCGAAGCGGCGGGATCACCGGCAATCTGGAGATCCTTGACAGGGAGTTGGATGCCGCCGGAAATACCCTGTGGCAGCTTTCCGATGTGCTGACAGAGGGAACGGAAACAACGGGAGACAATATCGACGCCGTGGCGGAGCAGATGCGGGTGCTGCGCCGGTGTGTCAATGAGCTGCGGAATGATCTGTTCCGATATGAGGGGATCACAGTGGAGGACACCTCCGACGAGGCAGCCAGCAGGGAACCGGGAACCCCCGGGGCTGTGGAAGGGGAGACGGGAACTTCCGGCCAGGAGCAGGGGGAGGAGGCGCGTTATGACACCTCTTCCTTCCAGCAGGGAAAGATTACTCTCTGTGTCAACAGGGGGAGCGTGACGGCGGATGCCAATGTGGGGGGAATCGTGGGACAGATTGCCACGGAATATGATTTCGACCCGGAGGACGATATTACCCTGAGCGGCGAGGAGAGCTTCCATATAGAGCAGACGGTGAAGGCCGTGGTGCGGGAGAGCCGGAATTACGGAGAGATCACCGGCAAGAAGGATTATGTGGGAGGTGTGGTCGGAAGGGCGGACTTCGGAGCGGTCATTTCCTGTGAATCCTACGGCGGCGTATCCAGCACGGGAGGCAGCTATGTGGGGGGTATCGCCGGAGCGTCCAGCTATGCCGTCAGGAGCTGTTCTTTCCTGGGCAGCCTGAGCGGAAAAAATTATGTGGGCGGCATTGCGGGCAGAGGGTGTGATATTTTTTACAGCTATGCCTGCCCAACACTGGAGCTGTCCGGGGAGTTCGGCGGTTCCGTGGCCGGCGGCCTGGAGGATGAGGGTATTCTGAAGGGCAATTATTATGCGAAGGGAAACATCGCAGGTGTGGATGCAGTGGGCTATGACGGCGGAGCAACGCCGGTGGCGTATGAAGAGCTTTGCCGGATGGAAGGCGTTCCGGCGGCCTTTACGGAGTTTACCGTGGTTTTCCGGGCAGACGGCAGGGAGCTTGCCTCCTTCGCCTGCGGTTACGGGGATGCCATTCAGGAGGCGGATATTCCGGAGGTGCCCGGGAAGGAGGGATTTTACGGCAGCTGGCCGGAAGCGGATTATGGTTTTATCACAGGCAATCTGATTTTTGACGCCGTGTATCAGCCCTGGGTTACCTCCATCGCCGGCGGCGGAGAGGATGAGAACGGCAGAACAATGATCCTGGCACAGGGCAATTTCCGGTCCGGGGCGCAGCTTCTCCTGACACAGGAAGGGGAACAAAATCGGTTGGATATTGTCTATACGGATGAGAACGGCAATGTGACACAACGGTATGAGGATCCGATTCTGGTTCGTATTTTATGCGAAGATACCGAGCACACGGCAGTAGAGCTGGAGCAGGACGGCAGCTGGGTGCAGGCGGAGACTGCCGTCCTGGGGAGCTATCTGGAATTTTCCATGGATAAGCCCGGGATTTACAGAGTGACAATTATGCAGGACAGGGGTAAAATGGAGGGGATGATCCTTATCGCCGGGTGCTGCGTTTTGGCTGTACTGCTGCTGATTGTTGTCGGGCTGCTTGGGCGTCGCCGGAAAAAGCGTGCCGGGAAGAAAGAGGAAGGGACGCAGGGTGCGGAAAAGTAGTGCGCCGGCCGGGCAAAGAGGAGGATCAGGACTTTGGGCACGGCAGCAGCGGGAAGCCCGGAGGAAGGCACAGGAGGCAGAAAGCATGATACAGGCAGTTATCTTTGACATGGACGGCACATTGATCGACACGGAAAAATATTACAGAATTTTCTGGCCCAGGGCGCTGGCGGAGTTCGGATATCGTATGACGGATGAGCAGGCGCTTGCCCTGCGCAGTCTGGGGCGGCCATTTGCGCCCAGGCAGCTGAAGGCCTGGTTCGGGGAGGAACTGGACTATGGGGCGGTGCGGCAGAGGCGCAAGGAGCTGATGGAGGAGTGTCTTGACAGAGAGGGTATCCGGCGCAAGCCGGGAGCGCTGGAGGTGGTTTCCTGGCTCAAGGAGGAGGGGGTTACCACGGCCATTGCCACAGCCACGGATCCTGAGCGGACGGCAAAATATCTGCGGAGCGCCGGGCTGGAAGGATATTTCAGCCACATCATCAGTGCCGTTCAGGTGGCGGAGGGGAAGCCCTCGCCGGATATTTATCTCTACGCCTGTGAGCAGCTGGCGCTTGCACCGGAAAACTGTCTGGCGGTGGAGGACTCCCCCAACGGGGTTCTGTCCGCGTACCGGGCGGGATGCAGGGTGGTGATGGTGCCGGATCAGACCCAGCCTGATGAAAATCTGGAAAGCTGTCTGTACGCGAAGGCGGGCAGTCTGCTGGAGCTGCGAGACCTGCTGGAGAAGGATTTACACATGGGCCGGGCGTAGGCCGGTAATTCTGTTTTTGAACAAGGCGGCGGTTACTCTTACAACAGGGAGTGACTGCCGCAATTTTTTTTTGGAAAATTTCCAACCGAAGTGTCCGTTTGGTTACTATATAAGTAGAAAGAGAAATGTTTTTCGGACGTACTGTGCTCCTTGAATGGGATTGGAGGAATCCGGCTGCCGAAAGTGCGGGATTCGTGCACAAATATTAACTGTTTGTGCATCATTTTTCTTTGATCCGCGGGAACTTGATATAATGACAGCAGTTGGGCAACCAGGGACAGCATGGAATTCCCGGCATGTCTGGAAGAAAGACGGAGAGAAAGTGAGGCAAACGGATTGACAGAGAGAGAACGTCTGACACAATTGTTGGAAACGGAGCTGCTTCCTAAAATATACGGCTTTTGCATTTTAAAGATGAACACCGAAGAAGAGGCGGATGATCTGTCACAGGAAATCTGCATGGAGGTTTTGAAAGCCATACAGGGAGGAAAGTCCATTGAGAATTTGAACGCTTTTGTCTGGAGTGTGTCAAATCACATGTTCTGCAACCGTCTGCGCAGAAAGAGGCGGGATGAAACCGTGTACCTGCCGGAGACGGTTCCGGCCAGGGAAAGTCCGGAGGAGGAACTGCTGCTCAGGGAGCAGGAGCAGCTTCTGCACAGGGAGCTTGCCCTGATGGCCGGCGATTACAGGAAGACTGTTGTCATGCACTATTATGACCATCTGTCCTGCGAGGAGATTGGCGCGGCGCTGGGGAAGAGCACAGGCACGGTGAAGTGGTGGCTGCACGATGCGAGAAAAGCGATTGAAAAGGGAATGGATACCATGAGAGAATTCGGGGAAAAAAGCTATCATCCAGGTTCGCTGAGGGTTTCCTGCCAGGGAATTCCGGGATATAATCATGAGCCCATGAGCTGTGCCGTGAGAATGTCCGCCCAGAATATTCTGCTGGCGGCATACAAGACACCGATGACGATAGATGAGCTCTGTGTGGAGCTGGGAATAGCGGCGCCCTACCTGGAGGACGAGGTTGACAATCTGGTCAGGAATGAACTGATGCGGGAAGTGTCAAAGGGGAGATACCAGACGGATTTTGTGATTTTGCCCGGCAGCAGCTCCAGGCTGGCGGAAAAGATTTATAAAACCCTGTTTCCAAAATATTTTGATAAGCTTCTGTCATTTCTGGAGGCAAGGAAAGAGATTCTTTCAACCGGGGAATTCAATACGGCAGGATTTACCTGGGACCGGCTGCTCTGGGTCTACATCTGTATTGTCACCGAGATGATGCTCTGCAGGTATACCTGTGAAAAAGCCATTGTCGTGAAGCTTAGGGATATGCCCATGCGGGTTATGGGCGGGAAGTGGATTGCCTGGGGCTTTGACGACAGCGGAGGTGACAGGGAAAATCGGCAGACGGAAAAATACCAGGCCTATGACGGCCCCGTGCACAAGATGGGAAAAGCCATTGCGACAGGGTTTTTCCACGCCTGGAGCGGTGTGGACAGCAGAATGTTTTTTGACACGCCGGAGGAGGTTTTTCTGCTGTGCAAGGACATCATCATGGGAAGGACGGATCCGCGGCGGCTGGAGGAGAAACAGAAATATCTGTTCAGCATTGCGCTGAAGAGGAAGCTGTTTCTTGAGACGCCCCGGGGGTTTTGTCAGAATTACTATTTTATCGGGCATGATGCACATTGCAGACTGGAGGATATGGCGGTTGAGCTGTATCGGGAGGTGGAGGTTCTGTTCAAAAAAACCTTTCATCTGATCCGGCAGGAGTTCGCGGAGCTGGTTCCGCCGCATCTTCGCTGGCAGATGGGAAATTTTCTGTCCTATAAGATGAGATGGCTGGTCACCTGTTCGCTGTACGAGGCGTCCAACCGGGGGCTTCTCTCCGAGCCCGACGAAAACAACAGAATCTGGCTGAGCCTCTATACAAGTGAATAGCGGGATGGAAGAAAAAATGACACGAAATGCCGTGCAAAACAGTTTTTCGTTCATTATGCCGAAAAAATGTGGAAAATTGTTCTCTTTAGTGATATAATTACCATATAAAATTGAAGAGACGCCTTGGAGATAAACATAATGAACGAATACTCCCTTGAACATTTCCAGTCGGGTTGTCGGGAAAGAGGAATGCGTATGCAGGAAAAGAACAGTTACAGGCAGTCGGGCAGTTATGGGAGAGGGAAGGATACCGGGGAGTTTGTCAGCATCGGAAAGAAGATCTCCAGAAACTTCGGACAGACCATTATGGTCTGCTGTATTATACTGGGGGTGATCGCCTCCGTGTTAAGTTATATTTCTTCCGTCAATGCGGTCTCGGAGACCATCAACAATACCTCGGATGTGGCGGCGTATTATGTCTCGGCGTCGCTGCAGCAGTATATTGCCGTCGCCTTTGAGGCGGGGAGCAATGCGCGGCTTGCCAGCCCTGACAGGTCGCTGAGCGATAAGGCAGAGATCATGGAGCAGAGGATCAAGGTGCATGATTTCAAAGGAGGATACCTTCTGGACAGCAACGGAATTGACATGTTCACGGGGGAAGACCATTCCCACAAGGATTACTTCCGGGAGGCTATGAAGGGAAATACCTATGTTTCCACACCCGCGTACGATGAGATGACACAAGCGGTGTCCTATGTGGTTTCAGCGCCTCTGTGGGAGGCCGGGATTCCGGAGACCACGCCCATCGGCGCGGTAGTTTACATACCGGACGGAGAATTTCTGAACGATATTATGCGTTCCATCAAAGTAGGAAAGGGCGGCACGGCTTTCATGCTTGACGCCAACGGAATTACCATTGCGGATGTGGATTCTTCCCTGGTAGGTGTGGAGGACAGCATTGCGCTGGGCGATACCAATCCCAGGCTCAAAAAATACAGTGAGATCTGTAAGCGTATGATAACGGGAGAGTCGGGGACGGGAACCTATTCCTATAACGGAAAGACAAAGGTGGTGGCTTTCTCGCCGGTTCCGGGTGTCAACGGATGGAGTATCGGCGTGGCGGCGGTGCGGAATGAGTTCCTGAGAATGTTCTTTCTGTCTCTGGCGCTCACGATCCTCTTCGTCATTGCGTTTACCATATACGGGATCAGGAACGGAGTCAAGCTTGGCAGGAGGATTGTTCAGCCTATCTCCGTGGTGGTAAAGAGGCTGGAGCTTTTGTCCGAGGGAGACCTTCATTCCGAGACGCCGGTGCCCCGGGAGAATGACGAGACGGCAATTCTGATGAACAGTCTGACCCGGACAGTGCAGGATCTCCAGAATGTAATTACGGATATTGACAATCACCTGGCCGACCTTTCTCAGGGCAATTTCATGATTCGGATCGACCATGATTATAAGGGAGATTTTGCGGAGATCAGCCGTTCCTTCCGGACTATTGTGGAAGCTCTCAGCTCGGCCATGCGGGATATTGACAGCAATGCAAAGTGTGTGCAGAGAGGGGCGGGGGATTTGTCAGGCGCCGCGCAGCACCTTGCGGAGGGAGCTACCGATCAGGCCAGCGCGGTGGAAGAGCTGACGGCCACGATCACGGATATTTCGGAAAAGATCAGTGTAAATGCCAAGAATGCCGAGAAGGCAAGAACCATTGTTGTGGAAATGAATAATCAGATCATGGAAAGCAACGAGCACATGAAGAACAACACGGAGGCCATGGATAAGATCAGAGAGGCCTCGGACAAGATTGCCGAAATCATCAGCAGCATCGAGGAGATTGCGGATCAGACGGCTTTGCTTGCGCTGAATGCTTCCATTGAGGCGGCGAGAGCGGGAGAGCACGGAAGAGGATTCGGAGTGGTTGCAACCCAGGTGGGCGCGCTGGCAGACCAGAGCTCGGAGGCGGCCAGGAATACCAAGGATCTGATTCAGAATGCGATTGCGGCTGTGGAAGAGGGAATTCAGTTTGCCAATGCAACGGCGAAGTCCCTGGTTGCCGTTGTGGAGAATGTGAAGGTAGTGAACGAGTCCATGGAGGAGATTGCCATAGCCTCCGACAACCAGGCGGAAGCGGCTGTGCAGATTTCCGACGGTATCAGCCAGATCGCTGAGGTGGTGGAAACCAACTCGGCAACCTCCGAGGAGAGCGCTGCGGCATCGGAGGAACTGTCAAGACAGGCTGATCTGCTGAAGGAGCTTGTGGAAAGATTCCAATTTGAAAATAACTGACGAAAATTTGTACCCTGAAGGCCGGCTGACTCGCTGTCAGCCGGCTTTTGTCTGTGCCGGGCGGCTGAGGCCAGGTCTGAAACGTTGTCCCGGGCGGGAAGAATAGCGCCGTCCGGTATTGCATTTTGCAGGTCTAAGTGATATTATTTTAACGATGGCGTCAAAAGAAAGACGCGGCAGATCCCAAAGGCAGAAGAAAGGGTTATGTCTGGGGGAGACAAAGGAGAGACTTAAGGGCAGAAAGGAAGAAAAGGGAAATGAAACAGGGTTTTGATGACGTGATTGCAAAGGTGAAGGGCTGCGGAATCAAGAAGATTGCGGTGGCGGCAGCCCAGGATTCCGCCGTGCTGGAGGCAGTCAGAGAGGCAAAGGCACAGGGGATTGCGGAAGCCGTGCTGGTGGGAGACGAGGCGAAGATAAGGGAAATCGCGGCTGAGATGGAGATGGATCTGAGCGGATTTGAAATAATCGACGAGCCCGATATGATTCAGGCGTCCCTGAAGGCGGTGAAGCTTGCTCACGACGGCGAGGTTGACATGTACATGAAGGGGCTGGTGGATACGAAAAATTTCTTAAAGAGCGTGCTGGATAAGGAAGTCGGCCTGCGCACCGGCGGCCCTCTCTCCCATGTGGCTGTATTTGAAATTCCGGGCATTCACAGACTGCTGTTCCTGGCTGACGTGGCGTTTATCACTTATCCTACCCTGGAGGATAAGATCCATATTATCCAGAACACCATTCCCGTCTGTCGGGCATGTGGAATCGACGTTCCCAAGGTTGCGCCTCTGGCGGCCGTTGAGGTGGTGAATCCCAAGATGGAGGTTACTGTGGATGCGGCGGAGCTGACAAAGCTGTGCGAGGAAGGAAAAATTCCCGGCTGTATTGTGGACGGCCCTCTCTCCCTCGATCTGGCGGTGGATCCCGAGGCTGCAAAGCATAAGGGAGCTACGGACAGAAAGATTCAGGGGGATGCGGACATTCTGCTGTTCCCTGATATCCATGCGGGAAACCTGGTCTATAAGTGCCTTGTACATACCGTGCCCGGATTTAAGAACGGATGTATTCTCACCGGTACCAAGGTGCCTGTGATTCTGACCAGCCGTTCCGATACCTTTGAGACCAAGGTGCATTCTATCGCTTTGGCTGCCGTGGTGGCAGAGGAACTGAAAAAGAAGAACTGACAAAGGAGCAGGGCAGTTGGATTTCCTGGTTGAAATGGCCCTGGAGGCAGCGGATGAGCTGGTCTCTGCGGGGATAGATATTGTTGTGGAAAAGGCTGCGGAAAAAAGGCAGCACAGAAAAGAGCAGGAGGAAAAGCAGATGGCAGTGAAGAGTTTGATCATTAATCCCGGTTCCACCTCGACAAAGATCGGTGTGTTTGAGGATGAGAATCTGTTGTTTGAGGAGACCCTGAGACATTCCACGGAGGAGATCAGTCAGTATGCTACGATCTTTGACCAGAAGGATTTCCGGAAGAAAATCATCACAGATCTTCTGGAGTCCAAAAATTTTGATTTGAAGAGTCTGAATGTGGTGGTGGGACGGGGCGGTATGCTGAAGCCCATTCCCGGCGGCACCTACGCGGTGACCGACGAACTGCTGGCAGACCTGAAGAAGGGTGTGCAGGGGCAGCACGCATCCAACCTGGGTGGCATTCTTGCCAGAGAGATCGGTGATTCTGTGGGAATTCCCTCCTTTATCGTAGATCCGGTGGTGGTGGATGAGCTGATGCCCATCGCCAGATATTCGGGTGTCCCTGAGCTGCCCCGCACCAGCGTGTTCCATGCGCTGAATCAGAAGGCGGTTGCAAAGAGATATGCAAAGGAGACAGGAAAGCCTTACGAATCCCTTCGGCTGATCGTGGTACATATGGGCGGCGGCGTGTCCGTAGGGGCTCATGAGAACGGGAAGGTAGTGGATGTGTTCAACGCTTTGGACGGCGACGGTGCATTCTCTCCCGAGCGGGCCGGTGCGGTTCCCAGCGGCGCGCTGATCAAAATGTGCTTTTCCGGCGAGTATACGGAGAAGGAGATTTACGGCAAGGTAGTGGGCAAGGGAGGCTTTAACGCATATCTTGGCACAAATGATATGCGGGAAGTGACAAAGCGCGCAAACGAAGGCGATGAAAAGGCTGTGGAGGCAAAGCAGGCGTTTCTGCTTCAGGTGGCCAAGGATATCGGCTCCATGGCCTGCGTACTGAACGGCAAGGTGGATCAGATCATTGTCACAGGCGGTATTGCCTACGGCGCAGACGTGGTTGCAGCGCTGAAGGAGAGGGCGGAGTGGATTGCGCCCTTCACCGTATATCCCGGAGAGGATGAACTGCTTGCTCTGGCGCAGGGGGCAATACGCGTCTTGAGCGGCGAAGAGAAGGCAATGGAATATTGATGCATGGAAAGCTCCGAAACTGTAATATTATAGTGGCGGGGCTTTTCTGTAAAGCCTGGAAAGGAAATGACAAAATTGAAACGTAACATCTGGCAGAATATTTCGCCCATGAAACTCATACTGGGCGGATATTGTGCGATTATTTTGATAGGGACATTGCTGCTGGCCCTGCCGGCGGCAACCAGAGGGCCGGGCGGCACGGCCCTGTCCGACTGCTTTTTTACGGCAACCTCCGCCACCTGTGTGACAGGGCTTGTGCGGTTTGACACATTTACCCACTGGACCGTATTCGGGCAGCTGGTGATATTGGCGCTGATCCAGATCGGTGGGCTGGGCTTTATGACGGTTGCCATCTCGGTGATGGTCATCGTGGGAAAGAGGATCAGCCTGAACCAACGTTCCCTGATGCAGAATTCCATTTCGGCGCCTCAGCTGGGAGGAATTGTACGCATGACGAAGTTTATCGCCCTGGGCACCTTTGTCATTGAGGTGATGGGAGCACTGCTTTTAAGTGTTGTTTTCATCCCGAAATTCGGCGTGGGCAAGGGTCTTTATTTTTCCCTCTTTCATTCCGTTTCCGCCTTCTGTAACGGAGGCTTTGACCTGATGGGGGGAAGCTCGGGAGAATTTTCCTCCCTGACCGGCGTGACCGGCGGCTGGGGAGGGGCTGCGGCCTGGTATGTGACTGTGGTCATCATGCTGCTCATCATTCTGGGCGGTCTGGGATTTTTTGTGTGGCATGATCTGATCAGCCGGAAATTTCACTGGAAAAAGCTGAAGCTGCAGAGTAAAATGGTGCTTTCCGTCAGTATCGGCCTTGTGTTGGCAGGTACGGCGGCGCTGCTGCTGCTTGAGTGGGGGCATCCGCTGTACGAAGGGCTGAGTGTGGGGGAGCGCATTAACGCCAGCCTGTTCCAGTCCGTGTCGGCGAGAACGGCAGGCTTTAACTCCGTTGATCTGACGGGGATGACAGAGGGAGGTCTGTTTGTGATGATCTGTCTGATGTTCATCGGCGGCTCTACCGGCTCTACGGCAGGCGGCATCAAGACCACTACCTTTTGGATACTCTGTATCAGCATTTTTGCCACCTTCCGCCGCAAGAAGAACATTGAAGTGTTCGGGCGGAGAATGGAGGAGGGGATCACCAGGACGGCTTCCTGCGTGTTTATGACGTATCTTCTGCTCACGGCGGCGGTGAGCATTATTATTTCGGCCATTGAGGATCTGCCGCTTCTCACCGCGCTGTTTGAAGCGGTGTCAGCCATGGCTACGGTGGGACTGACTCTTGGCGTGACGCCCGGACTGGGGATGGTATCCAAGCTGCTGCTGGCATTTCTGATGCTGTGCGGGAGAGTGGGATCCATCACTATGCTGCTGGCATTTTCTTCGGATAAGAGAGTGACGAATTCAAGGCTGCCGCTGGAAAAAGTACAGGTAGGCTGACCGTTTCAACGATTGATTGGTATGGGCAAGGAGAGTGGATATGAAATCAGTATTGATCATTGGACTTGGACGTTTCGGACGTCATATGGCACAGAAGTTTCTGGAGAACGGGCATGAGGTCATGGCTGTGGACTTCAGAGAGGAGCGGGCGGATGCCGCCGTCGGCATGATCCAGCAGATTCTGATCGGGGACGCCACGGACGAGCGATTTATGGAAACATTGGGGATCCGCAATTTTGATCTGGCGGCAATCGCCATCGGAGAGAACTTCCAGACAGTATTGGAGGTGACAGTGCTGTTAAAGGATCTGGGCTGTAAGTTTATCATAGCCAGGGCTACCCGGGACGTGCACAAGAAGCTGCTGCTGCGCAACGGAGCGGATTATGTCTCCTACGCGGAGCGGGAGGTGGCAGAACAGCTTGCCATTCAGTTCGGCATGGATCATATATTTGACTATGTGGAGCTGACGCCAGAGGTGGGGATCTATGAGATAGCGGTTCCTCAGAAATGGCTGGGAAAAAGTATGGTGGAGCTGTCTGTGCGCACAAAATATCACGTCAGCGTCATGGCCACCAAAAAGCAGAATAAAATTTTTCCGCTTCCTCATCCCAGCCATGTGTTTGAGGAGGATGAGAGTATTATGGTGATGGGAACCATAAAGGATGTGGGAAATCTGAAGTAAGCCGGTTCTGTGTCCGCTCAGACGGCATTTTTACGGTATTCTCTGGGAGATTTACCGTACACCTTTTTAAACAGATCCTTGAAATAGTTGCTGTCGTTGAAGCCGTTTTCCAGGGCGATGTCGGTAATGGTGCCGGAGGTGGTCAGAAGTGCGGTCTGAGCGTGCTTCAGACGTACAAAGTTCAGATATTCCTTGAAGCCCATGCCGGTGACCTGCTTGAATTTTCTGCTGAAATAGGTGGGACTCAGCGCAGCCTGGGCAGCAACCTCATCCAGGGTGAGGGGCTTCTGGTAATTCCGGTAGATGTATTTTGTGGCGATGAGGATATCGGCGTCCCTGGAATTCAGAAGCTCCGGTTCTTCCTCGGCCATGACGGAATGACGCATGAGGGTCAGCAGAAGCTCATGGAGATAGCAGCTCATAAAGGTTTCGGAGTACTCGTCGATTCCGGCGCTTTCCGACAGCATGCGACCGGCCAGGGACAGAAACTCCTCCTGATAGAGGGGAGGGATGCTTCCCATAAAGGAGTGTAACTGTCTGGAGCCGGGCTGCGGCAGCAGCTTTTTCAGCAGATTCCAGTCGATATAGTCCTTCTTAAAATATACAGCCATGATTTCGCAGGTGCTGGTTTCGTACAGGGCATGATGCAGGTCGCCAGGTGCGGCCAGAATCAGATCTCCCCGTACGAGACGATATACGCTGTCATTTAAGAGGAACCGACATTCTCCGGAGAGCATATAGATCAGTTCATAAAAGTTGTGGCAGTGATCCGACTGGCGGGGGGAGAAATCTCCCCGCTTTCCTTTTTCCGCTACGATGCGTTCGATATCTGTTTTTTTGCATTTTGCAGAGGACATAGGGTGCTGTTCCTTTCCGTGTACAGTGATCCGATAAAAGTATTGTTGTCTTGCGTAAGCATATTATATCATTTGGTGGAACAAAAAAACAGTAGTTTCCAGGAAAATCGATATATAATTATTAGAAAATCCTGTAAAATTGTTGTATTCTTTAATAGGGAAGATTCATTCCCTGGGAATGAATTTTCCCGTATACTTTCTCTCAAAAGAAATGCCCCGGCTGCAGCCAGGGCATTTCTTTTGTAGCTTGTAGGAAATTTCGTTTTCTTATACATTGAACTTGAAGTAATTTCTGGCGTTGTAGTAGGAAATGTTCTTTACGATCTCGGACAAAATGTCATAGTCCGCAGGGAATTCGCCGTTTTCCACCCAGCCGCCCAGCAGATTGCAGAGGATACGACGGAAATACTCATGTCTTGTGTAGGACAGGAAGCTCCGGGAGTCGGTGAGCATACCGACGAAGCCGGAAAGATTGCCCAGGTTGGCCAGGGAGACCATCTGCTCCTCCATTCCCTTTTTGTGATCGTTGAACCACCATGCGCTGCCCTGCTGAATCTTTGCGACAGCGGATGAATTCTGAAAACAGCCGAGGATGGAACCGATGGACTGGTTGTCGTTGGGATTCAGGCTGTACAGAACGGTCTTGGGCAGCTGATCCGTGGAATTCAGTGCGTCAAGGAAGTCCGCCATCTGAGGGGAGGGGGCATAGTTATTGATGCAGTCATATCCGGTGTCAGGTCCGAGAGCCTTGTACATCAAAGTATTGTTGTCACGCTTGCAGCCGTAGTGAAGCTGCATTGCCCAGTCAAGCCGATGATATTCCCTGCCCACGAAGAGCATGAATGCCGTCTTGAACTTCAGTTCCTCATCCTTTGTGAGAATCATGTGGTTCAGACGCTTCAGGAAAATTTCCTCGATTTCATCCTCGCTGGCCGGGAAATACATCACATATTCAAGGGCATGGTCGGACACAGTGCAGCCCATGGATGCAAAGAATTCCATACGTTTTTTCAACGCGGTCTTCAGCCCTGCAAAGCTGGTGATTTCAGCGACGCCTGTGACGGAGGCCAGTTTATCCACATAATCCAGATAGTCAGGCTTTTCAATGTTCATGGCCTTATCCGGTCTCCAGGCGGGAAGAACCTTTACGTCGAAGCTGTGATCCTCCGCCAGCTTTTTGTGCCATTCCAGGGAGTCCACGGGATCGTCGGTGGTGCAGATCAGAGTCACGTTGCTCTGCCGGATCAGGTTGCGGACGCTCATGGAAGGTTGGGCCAGCTTTTCGTTACAGAGCTTCCAGACTTCGTCTGCAGTCTTTGCGCTCAGCACTCCGGTGTAGCCAAAGTATCTCTGCAGCTCCAGATGGCTCCAGTGGAAGAGAGGATTGCCGATGGCCTTGCCCAGGCATTCCGCCCATTTGCAAAACTTCTCATAGTCGGAAGCGCCGCCGGTGATGAACTTTTCATCCACACCGCAGGAACGCATAAAGCGCCATTTGTAATGGTCGCCGCCCAGCCATACCTGAGTAATGTTGTCGAACTGCCGATCCTCCGCGATCTCTCTGGGATTGATGTGGCAGTGGTAGTCCAGAATCGGGGTGGTCTCCGCGTAGTCGTGAAACAGCTTTTTTGCCGTCTCGGATTCCAGGAGAAAGTCTCTGTCCATAAATGCCTTCATGTTAATACCCTCCGTTTGATTTATTTTGATTAATGTGATGGTTTGCCTATGATTTGGTGGTGCCACGTTTGACAAATTCGCCGGAAAAAACAGTCTTTTTAGGCATTTCCCTTCCGCCGAGTGTTCCCATCAGTGTGGCGATCAGGTGCTGACACAGTGTCTCCAGTTTGTTATCAATGCTGGAGAGCTCCGGTTCACAGCAGGTTGCGAGAATGGAGTTGTTACAGCCGATGACGGAAAGATCATCAGGCACGGAATAGCCGGTCATCCGGGCATATTTTACAGCGGCCAGGGCCAGCGAATCCTCTGCGGCGATCAGCCCGTGGAAGGCAAGCCCTCTCTCGTGAAGCTTCCTCAAATGCTCCGCCATGGCGGGGATGTCCTCGTGGGAACCGGGATAATACTGCATCAGGTAAGTGTTTGACAATAATTTTTTTTCCTCCATGGCGGCCCGGTAACCGGCCAGCTTTTTCTTACCGCTGTAGGAGGTGGAATTATAGAAATAGACGATATCCGTTATACCGGTGGAGATCATCTGGATTGTCGCGTTGTACATGGAAGTGTAGTCGTCTGTCACAACGCTGTAGACATTGGGGACGTCCAGAACGGCATTCAGCAGCATCACGGGCAGCTGAGCCGCCGCGTCGGAGATATACTGGTTATCGGCTGCCGCCTCATGAACATAATTGGATCCCACCAGTATGATGCCGTCCACTTTTTTGGTGATGAGCAGATTCATGTAGGCGGCTCTGGTCTCATGGGCATAGCCGGTGCAGCAGAGAATGCTGTCGTAGCCGTTTTCACGGAGCTTCTGCTCCAGATAATAGATGGCCTTGGCAAGATACAGATCCGAGCTGTCCGCACACATGATTCCGATGGTCTTCATGGTGTTGAGCCCCAGGCCTCTGGCAAAGGCGTTTGGGGTGTATTCGTATTTATGTATGACATCCAACACCCTCTTTTTTGTTTTTTCGCTGACGTTGCTGCTCCCGTTCAGATCGGAAGAGCGTCGTGTAGGGAAAGAGTGTAGATCTCGGTGGTCG
>CAJUJU010000059.1 GCA_910586835.1 uncultured Acetatifactor sp. | reverse complement strand
CCACCGAGATCTACACTCTTTCCCTACACGACGCTCTTCCGATCTCAGGGCATTCCCCGCCGCGATCATCAGCACAGCCGCCAGTTTTTTCCCATTCCTTCTCAACAACCCGCTCTGATGGGCATTTTTATCCCACATATTCCGCTCTCTCCCGCACTTCCCGTTTTCTCCGTCCTATCTGTCCTGCAGAGCCCGGGCAATGTCCTCCCGCATGGCAATCACCGCGGCTCTCGCGGCGTCCGCATAGCCCCGCTGACCGTACTCCGCGTATTGCTCCTGCTGATATGCCGCGATAATGCCTCTGGAGGAATTGATAACGGCCCCCAGCCCGTCCTCATTGAAGAAGTGCACCAGATCCGCACCCTTTCCGCCCTGGGCCCCGTAGCCCGGCACCAGGATAAAGGACTTCGGCATAATTTTGCGCAGAATCCTGCCCTGCTCCGGGTAGGTTGCTCCCACCACGGCGCCCACATAGCTGTATCCGCCTTCCTGCGGCATACACTCCTCCGCCCAGGCGGCCACCTGTTCTCCCACCAGCTCATAGACAGGCTTTCCCTCCGTGAGTCGATCCTGCAGCTCCCCGCTGCTGGGATTGGAGGTCTTTACCAGCACAAAAATACCCTTCTTTTCTTCCATGCAGACCTTGAGAAAAGGCTTCACCCCGTCGGAGCCAAGATAGGGGTTGACCGTTGCGAAATCCTCCCCGAAGCCTGTGCATACCTTGCTCCCCACCTGTACCGAGCCCAGATGTCCCACCGCATAAGCCTCGGAAGTGGAGCCGATATCCCCCCGCTTGATGTCCCCGATGACTGTCAGACCCTTTTCCTTACAATAATTCACCGTCTTCTGAAAAGCCGCCACTCCGGGAACCCCGAACTGTTCATACATGGCGATCTGAGGCTTCACGGCAGGCACCAGCTCACAGATGGCATCCACCAAACCCTTATTGTACCGCCAGACGGCCTCCGCCGCCCCTTCCAGCGTCTCCCCAAACTCTGAGAACGCCTCCTGCCGGATGTACTCCGGCACAAATTTCAGCATGGGATCCAGCCCCACCACAATGGGCGCTCCCGTCTTTTTTATTCCGTCAATCAATTTCCGAATCATCGTTATCTCCCTGTTCCTGCGCTCATGGCGGGCAATACTTCCCCCATGCCATCCGCATATCGTTTTATATTGGACGCGTTCACATACTTCTGCTGCCGCTCTCCGTCCACCACCACCAGCGTGGGCGCCTGCATCACGCCGTAGCGGCCTGCCAGCTCCGGATTATCCTCCGCGTCCACAGTCACATAGCTCACATCCTTCAGATACTCTTTAGCCACCCTGCAGTTGGGACAGGTCTTCGTGGTGAACAGATACCTGATATTCTCAGGCTGCGCCATTGCAGCCTTCTGCGCCATTGCAGCCTTCTGCGCCATTGCAGCCTTCTGCTCCCTTGCATCCTTCTGCTCCGCTGCCGCCTTTTCCTCCCCGCCGGCCCGGCACAGAGCCGCCGCGTTTTCCACCGGCTTCTTCAACGCCGAAGAGTCAATCTCATACTCCGTGCGGTTCGCATACTCCTGCAGCTTGCCGTCGTTCCAGTTCTGCACAGGACGGTAATATCCCGTAATCCTGCTGTAAACCTCCGTGCCTGCGCCGCAGTGAGGACAGGTTTTCACCTCCCCCGCCAGATATCCGTGGGTCTTACAGACGGAATAGGTGGGAGACAGGGTATAATAGGGCAGCTTATAGTTGACGGCAATGGCGCGCACCAGCGCTGCCGCCGCCTTCCAGTCAGGAAGCTTTTCCCCCAGAAACGCGTGGAATACGGTTCCCGAGGTATACAGGGTCTGCAGCTCGTCCTGAACATCCAGAGCTTCAAAAATATCCGTGGTATAATCAACCGGCAGGTGGGAGGAATTGGTGTAATAAGGCGTGTCTCCCTCTTTTCCCGCCGTTTTGATGGCAGGGAACCGTTTCCTGTCATGCTTTGCCAGACGATAGGACGTGCTCTCCGCAGGCGTGGCCTCCAGATTGTACAGATCCCCGTACTGCTCCTGGTAGTCGGAAAGCCGCTCCCGCATGTAGTTCAACACCTTTTTTGCAAAGGCCTGAGTCCTCGGACTTGTCATATCCTCCCGCAGCCAGTTTGCGTTCAGCCCCGTCTCATTCATACCGAGGAGCCCGATGGTGGAAAAATGATTCTCAAAGGAACCCAGATACCTCTTTGTATAAGGATACAATCCCTCCTCCAGCAGTTTGGAGATAACCCCTCTCTTGATCTTCAGCGAGCGGGCCGCAACATCCATCATGTGTCCCAGCCTTGTGAAAAACTCCTCCTCGTTGGAGGACAGATAGGCGATCCTGGGCAGATTGATCGTGACCACTCCCACGCTTCCCGTGCTCTCGCCGGAGCCGAAAAAGCCGCCTGTCTTCTTGCGCAGCTCCCGCAGATCCAGGCGCAGGCGGCAGCACATGCTGCGCACATCACTGGGCTGCATGTCGGAATTGATATAATTGGAAAAATACGGCGTGCCGTACTTGGCTGTCATCTCAAACAGCAGCCTGTTGTTTTCATTGTCGGACCAGTCGAAATCCCTTGTGATGGAATAAGTGGGAATGGGGTATTGAAACCCTCTTCCGTCCGCGTCTCCCTCGATCATGGTCTCGATGAACGCCCTGTTGACCAGATCCATCTCCTGTCTGCAGTCCTTATATTTGAAGTCCATCTCCCTTCCGCCCACAATGGCCGGAAGCTCCGCCAGATCCTCCGGCACCGTCCAGTCCAGCGTAATGTTGGAAAAGGGCGCCTGGGTACCCCAGCGGCTGGGCGTGTTCACGCCGTAGACAAAGGCTTCAATGCACTTTTTCACTTCGCCGTAGCTTAAGTTATCCGCCTTGACAAAGGGTGCAAGATAGGTATCAAAGGAAGAAAACGCCTGCGCCCCCGCCCATTCGTTCTGCATGATTCCCAGGAAATTCACCATCTGGTTGCAGAGCACGGAAAGATGCCTGGCCGGAGCGGAGGTAATCTTGCCGGTGATGCCCCCCAGGCCTTCCTGGATCAGCTGCTTTAAAGACCAGCCTGCACAATAGCCCGTGAGCATGGAAAGGTCATGAATATGAAGATCCGCGTTTCTGTGCGCGTCGGCAATCTCCTGATCGTAGATTTCCGACAGCCAGTAATTGGCCGTCACCGCCCCCGAATTGCTCAGAATCAGCCCGCCCACGGAATAAGTCACGGTGGAATTCTCCTTCACACGCCAGTCCTCCACCTTCACATAGCCGTTTACCACTTCTTTGTAATCCAGAATGGTTGAGGTCATGGTACGCATTTTTTCCCGCTGCTTGCGGTAGAGAATGTAGGCCTTGGCCGCCTCCTCATAGCCGGCCTGCCCCAGCACGCGCTCCACGCTGTCCTGGATGTCCTCCACATGGATCGCGTTCTCTTTCACCCTGTCCTGAAAATCTGCAGTGACACGCAGCGCCAGCAAATCCACAATGTCGTTCGTATAATTCATATGAGTGGCCGTAAATGCCTTCCTGATGACATCATTGATTTTTGACAGCGTAAAATCCGCTCTTTCTCCGTCTCTCTTGATAACCTGCATACAGTTATGACCATACCTTTCCAGCGCTCCGGACTCCCCGGCTGCTTACAATTATTTCTAATATAGCATCACCCCTTCCAAAAGTCAATGAAGGATACAAGATATAGTGTTGCTTTTTCATAATACACCAAATATGTTGTATGTTCTCCTATCTGGTAGAGAGGAAGTCATACTCACGCCTGGCCTGTTCGTCGTCCGGATAGCTGTTCAGATAGCTGCCCATCAGCACATACGCTTTCTCAAACTCCCCCAAATGCTCATATGCCACAATCTCATTGAAGGCCAGACTCTGTATCATGCCGCTGTTTTCCAGCTGCATCCCCGCCTGAAAGGCCTCCAGCGCCTTCTGGTATTCGCCCTTTGCCATCTCACAGAGCCCCAGCTGATTGTACATCTCGGCGTTTCCCTCATATTTTCCCAGATAGCTGTTGTACACGCTGGAGGCATAATTATAGTCTCCCGTAGCCTCATAGGCACGCCCCAGATACAGATAGCTGTCCGCGCTGCCCTTTTCCTTCGCCTCCTCCAGAGCCATACAGGCCTTCTGATAATCCTCCAGATAAAAGTAAATGCGCCCCACCACATAGTTATCCATCTGTCGGTCTCCGGAGGCCAGCGCCGTCCGAAGATACTCCTGCCCCGCCTCCCGATAGCCGAAATGGGCCAGAACCTCATAGATTTTGATCAGCCTGTCATAATTGCGCGGTTCCATGGAGATCACTTTGTCAAAATCCTCCTTCGCCCCCGTGTAATTATCCAGGCTCATACGCACATTCCCCCGCAGGAAATAGGCGTCCGCCTCCCCCGGCCTCAGATCCAGAATCGCGTCATAGGTGTCCTCCGCCTCGGCAAACTGCCCGTTCTTGGTGTAGGCTGCCGCCAGATAATAGTTGGTGTCGAAATCCAGATTCCCGATGAGCCCGTTGCTCCCGGCAAGACAGGCCAGAAATGCCTCCACGGCCTGACCGTATTCCGTCAGCCCCATGTAGGCGATTCCGGCGGAACGGTCGATAAGCCGTTCGTCCTCCCCCGCCTCTCTTGCGGCGGTCAGCTCCTCCAGCGCCCCCTGATAGTCCAGACTCTGGATCAGCAGCGTGGCGCTGGCAGTCTTCTCTCCCGGTTCCCCACAGCCGCACAGCATTCCTGCCATCGCAAAAACCACAGCCGCGCAGACACTCTTTTTCCAAATTTTATTCCCTGTCATCCGTATTCTCCCAAACCTGTTCCGGCGACATGCGCCGCTCCCCGGAATCCGACTCCCGCGTAAAACATCCCGACAACCCGGCACTTTTTCACTCGCTCAGGTTGGAGGTACAATGAGGACACAACAAAACCTTTTCCCTTTTCCGCGCCCGCCCGGAACGCACCGCAATTTGGGGTGGCCGGCAATTTCCTTTCCCGGGTCTGCCTGTCCGATTTTTTCGCGTAAGTATATAGTACCACAAGACAGCCTGCACCACAAGGCCAAAGGTGAGGGTTCAGCCTTCCGCAAACTGTATCGGCAAAGCACCTTGCCCGGAGAGCAAAACTGTTATATACTGGAATTATCCCGTCAGGAACCGGCATCCCGCGTATGCGGCGTCCGAACCGGCACGGTACATATTTACGAAAAAAGAGGTATACCTGCATGACAAAACAGGAAATTTCGGAAATCAAAAAACTGTTCACACCAAAGAACTGTTCCATCACCCGCATCTGCGGCTGCTATGTGGACGGCGAGAAGAACAAGAAAACAGAATTAAAGCAGGCGTTTCTGGCACTGCCCGAGGAGGAAATGTTCAAATATTTTGAGCTGCTGCGCAAAACCCTCTCCGGCACCCCGGGCAAAAACCTGATGACCCTGGAATTCCCCTTAAAAAGCGAGGAGGAGGGCGGCCCCCAGGAATTCCTGCTCCGCCTCCGGGACAGCAAGCTCAAGGACGACGAGCTGCTGGAGGAATTCTATGACAAGATAATTTCCAACTATGAGTTCGTGGGAAATTATCTGATCCTGGTGATTCACGACGTGTATGACATTCCCGGACGAACCTCGGACGGTATTGACATGGAGGACGCCTCCGATGAAATCTACGAATACCTGCTCACCTGCATCTGTCCGGTGGAGCTCTCCAAGCCCGGCCTGTCCTATGATGCGGCGGAAAACACCTTCCGCAACCGGGTGCGGGACTGGGTGGTGGGACTGCCCGAGTGCGGCTTCCTGTTCCCCGCCTTCACCGACCGCAGCTGCGACCTCCACAGCACCCTCTACTATTCCAAGGATCCCGAGGATCTGAAAGACAACTTTGTGGACGAGCTGCTGGGCTGTCCCCTTCCTCTCTCCGCCGGAGACCAGATGGAAACCTTCCAGACACTGATCGAAGAAACCCTTGGAGAGGAATGCGGAATCGAGATGGTCAAATCCATCCACGACAAACTCACCGAAATGGCCGAGGAGCATAAGGAAGAACCCCAGCCTCTCGTCCTTGCCAAAAACGAGGTCAGATCCATTCTGGCCGACAGCGGCGTCTCCGATGAAAAGCTGGAGACCTTCGATAAACATTATGACGAAACCGCAGGGGAGACTACCTCTCTGTTGGCCAGCAACGTCATGAACACCAGAACCTTTGAGGTAAAAACGCCCGACGTGGTCATCAAGATCAGCCCCGACCGCACGGATCTCATCGAGACCCGCAGCATCGACGGCCTGGAATGCCTGGTCATCCGGCTGGACGGAGGCGTGGTGGTTAACGGTATCACCGTTCGTCCCGGCGCCGGCCCGGAGGAAGAAGCCAAAGACAGCGAATAATACCCGCCCCGGCGGGAGAGGAGGTATTTATGTATAAGAATGTATTTGTAAACCAGTGCGGCTATCTGCCCGGAATGCAGAAAAAAGTCACCATCCGGTCGGAAAAGCCAACCCCATTCTCCGTACATAAGAGCAGCGGCGAATTCGTCTTAAGCGGCACGGCGGACAAACGAGTGGAGAACGCTTCCGCCGGAGAGACCGATTATATCGGAGATTTTTCCGCCCTGACGGAGCCGGGCCGCTACTATATCATGACGGAGAACCGCAGCGAGTCCGACACCTTTGTCATCTCGGAGAATGTCTATGACTCTGTCCTGCAGAAGGCCTTCGCCTTCTTCTATCTCCAGCGGTGCGGCTGCGATCTGCCAAGGGAAGCGGCGGGGGCCTACGCCCACAGGGCATGCCACACCGGCTCCGCCCTGGTGTATGGCACAGAGGAACACAGAGAGGTTTCCGGCGGCTGGCATGACGCCGGAGATTACGGGCGCTATGTGGGCCCCGGGGCCATGGCGGTAGCCCAGCTGCTCTACGCCTGGGAGCGGAATCCTTCCCTCTGCGGCAGTTATCTCTCCCCGGCTTCCAGCGCCCCCGAAGCCGCCGCAGACAGCCCCACGGCGGACACTGCACGCCACAGAGACGCCGATTCCCAAAAGCGCGCCCTCCCCGCCTGGTTGGAAGAGCTGAAATACGAGCTGGACTGGATGAAAAAAATGCAGCGTGAGGACGGCGCTCTCTACCACAAGGCTTCCTGCCGCAGCTTCTGCGGTTTCATCATGCCCGAGGAGGAGCAGGAGGAAATCGTACTAAGCCCCGTCTCCGTCACCGCCACCGGCGACTTTGCCGCCGTCTTGGCCATGGCGGTACGGTTTTACGAAAAATACCTGCCCGCCTACGCCGCCGAATTGGCGGACGCCTCCAAAAAGGCCTACCAGGCCATGAAAGTCATGGAGCTGCCGGGCGGCTTCAAAAATCCGCCCGAAATCAGCACCGGAGAATATGGCGACGCCTGTGACAGAGACGAGCGCTACTGGGCTGCCGCCGAGCTGTACAAGACCTTCGGCGACGCGGAATACCGGGAGGATTTCGAGAAACTCGCCGCCGAAAAAATCTACTGCGGCTACGGCTGGGCAGATATGGGCACCTACGGAAACCTGGCTTATCTCTCCACGGAGCATCCCGTGGACGAAGCCCTGAAATCCGCCATTCAAAAAGAAATGGTCTCCCACGCCGACACACTTCTAAAGGTGGTGTCCGCGGACGGTTACGGCGTCTCTTTGACGGAAAAGGAGTATGTCTGGGGCAGCAATATGAATCTTGCCAACAACGGACTTCATCTGTTTGACGCCTGGAAGCTGACCGATGACAGAAAATACCTGGATGCCGCCGCAGAACAGCTGCACTACCTTCTGGGCCGCAACCCCATGGGACTGTGCTATGTCACCGGATGCGGCTCGGACGCCATCCGGCATCCGCACCACAGACCCTCCGGCTTTCAGGGAAAGGCAATGCCCGGCATGCTTTCCGGCGGCCCCTGCAGCTGGCTTGCCGACGAGACCGTGAAGGGCGTTTTCACAGCCCCCATTCCCCCGGCAAAATGTCTGTGCGATATGACCGGAAGCTACTCCACCAACGAAGTGACCGTCTACTGGAACTCCGCCTTCCTGCAGCTTCTGGCCTCGGTGACGGAAGCCTTGCACTGACGAAGGGGCACAAACCATAGAGGGAAGATGCTAAAGCATCTTCCCTCTGTCCTTGACAGACTTATTCTTCTTTCCCCTATCGTTCAAACCTCCAGGACTTTACCTCATATCCGCTTCCGCAAAACACAAAATACACATCGTGCACCCCGGTCAGCTCCTGCTCCAGCGCGATACGACAACGGTAAAATCCGTCTTCCGCATCCCCCTGCTGCTCCACCGGAACATACCCGGCAATGTCTCCGAACAGAGCGTCTGTCTTTACCTGAATGACACAGGGCTCCTCCGACTCCGAAACCTTCCGCAGCAGAATCTCCACCCCCACAGCCGGCTCCTCCCCGAAGTCCACTCCCTGCACCTTCATGTAATCTCCGCTGTCAATACCGGTGAGCACCATAGTCTGCCCGTCCTCCAGACAAACCGTGTCAAGCCCTGCCTGCACGGCCATGTTCACTCCGCTGTTATCCGCATATGCATCCACATACTTCAGCTGCTCTCTTCCGGTCATGGTCTGGGGAATGGTTCCGATCGTGCCGTCTTCCCCCATGGCAAACTCCTCCAGCTGGGTACAGCGATAGCCCTTCTCCAGCCCCATGGCCTTCTCCAGCACTCTCGTGTGATAGGCAATATACCATCTGTCCTGAAAGGAAAACACACAGTGATGATTGTTTCCGTACAGTCCGCAGTACTTTCCGGGATTCTCCAGGATTCTCTCCTTCACCGTAAACGGCCCCATAGGGCTGTCCCCCTCCATGCTGACGATCTCCGCGCTCCGAAAGCCCCATCTGGCCGTTCCCTCATCGTCCACCTGCCAGTTGGAGCAATAGGTATAATAATACTTATCTCCTGCCTTGTGGATACCGGAGTCCTCAAAGAGATAGGGCACATCCAGCACCCGGGGCTCTCCCTTGATGCTGATCATATCCTCTCCCAGCTCCACCACCCGGGCCGTGCCCGGATCGGCAATCCTGCCCTCCGGAATCCCGCCGCCGAAATACAGATAAGCCCTGCCGTCATCGTCCACCAGGACAGCCGGGTCAAACAGCCAGGTCACATCGGCACAGTTGGGTGTCTTTCGGGAGATCAGCGCCTCTCCTAGCGGATCGGTAAAAGGTCCCGTAGGGCTGTCGCTCTCCAGCACGCCGATTCCGCCGCCGTTGTCCGCAAAATAAAGGAAGAACTTTACCTTCCCGTCGATCTCCTTCCAGGCGGCGGCAGGGGCCCAGGAATTGTGGGCCCATTTGGCCGCGCCCTCCGGCCCCGCGGCCGCAACGCTGCCGTGATCCGTAAAATTCACCATGTCATCCGTGGAGATCACATTGATGCTGCGGATTTTGCTGTAGGTGTTCTCCGTCACCTGACCGTCTGCGTCCCGCTCCAGGGCATCCGCCGTCATGTACAAATATACCCTGTCCCCATACACCATTGCATAGGGATCCGCTCCAAACCGCTGTGTCATCACCGGATTGGTATCCAAAATTCCCTTATCGCTTTTCGTATATTTCATATTCTGAAAGCATGCCGCCCAGTCCTGTTCTCCCGTCCCGTTCTGCGCATTCTCCACGCCGTCTGCCTGACCGCCCTGCTGCGCGCCTTCCGCACCCTCTGCCTGACCGCCCTGCTGCGCGCCCTCCGCGCCCTCTGCCTGACTGCCCTCCGCGCCGGACTCCACTTCATCCGCCTGACCGCTCCGGGAACCGTTCTCCAACGGCACACCGTCCTCCTCTCTCCCTGTATCCCCCGGCTGTGTCTGCCCGCAGGCACACAGCAGGAGACAGAAAACTCCTGTCAGATAAATCAATCTCTTCTTTTTCATAGACCGTCACCGCCTACAGCGCAAGATAGGAGAAGCGCCGGAAGCAGACCCGGCCCTCGCCGCAGCCGTCCTCCGCCACCGCGTACATTCCCACGGTGCAGCCCACAAAGCCTCCCGCCACCTCGGTGGAAAGCTCTCGGATATCCAGATCACGACAGAGCACGGATCTTGACACCCCATCATCCGCCAGAAGCTCCACGGATGCCTTCAGCCCCTCCACCCGCAGGATTACCTCGGGCTCCTTCCAGGTCAGCGAAAGCGCCCCGCTCTCCAGCACCACACTGCTCTCCACCGTATCCTGACCCTTCCGGCACAGAATCACTTCCGCCTGCAGAGCCTCACCGTCATGGCGGCACAGCTCCACCCGCAGATGATACTCGTCGCTCTGCATCAGGGCCATCCCGGCCCGCCTGCCCTTCTCCAGCGTGTCCGTCTTCAGGACTGCGGAGGCTTCAAAGAGGTGATGCTGCTGCCGCACCGCCACATAGGAGGGACTGTCCTTCTCCTTTAAGGTGACATGGCGGAAGGAAAGCTCCAGTCCCTCCTGCCCCAGCGCATACATTCCCTCCCCGGGATTCCGGAGAAACAGAAACTCGTCTCCCAGCCGCTCCATCCTGCCGAACTCATAGGTACGGCTGCTGCCGGGCACACAGCTGCCCCTCCCGTCAAACACGGCATCCCCCGCGGGATTCCACTCCGGAAGATCAATCTCCACCTGCTCCGTCAGTATCCCCACGCCCGGATTCACCACCGGCCAGCCGTTCTCCCAGACTACCTTTGCCAGGAAGGTTTCCCGTCCCATGGTGGTATAACCCTCCAGGGGACGCACTGCCAGCATCACCATATACCATTCTCCCGAAGGAGTTTCGATCATATCCGCATGCCCCACATACTTGACGGGATAATCCTTCCCCAGATGCCTGTGAGTGATAATTGGATTACATCTGTTATTTTCGTAAGGCCCGAAGATGCTTTTGCTCCTGCACACCGTCACCGCGTGCTCGGGGCCGGTTCCGCCCTCGGCGTGCATGATATAATAACAACCGTCTTTTTTGTACAGATGCGGCCCCTCCGGCCAGGGAATGTCCTTCATGGCTCCGTTCCAGACATTGTGAGCCTCCCCCACCAGCTTCATCTGCTCCACATCCAGCTCCTGGATCCAGATATAATAGTCCCCGTTATAGCTGCAGCCCTCCGGATTCGGATGGGTACCGATGTAATAGCACTTCCCGTCCTCGTCAAAAAACAGGCTGGGATCAATGCCGTCCGCCCCCTCGAGATAATGGGGGTTTGACCAGGGACCCGCCGGATCCTTTGCCGTCACCACATAATTTCCGCCGTGGGAGACATTGGTACAGATCACATACCAGATCCCCTCATGATATCGTATGGTGGGCGCAAACAGCCCCTGGGAATGCCCTGCCCCCTGAAGCGGCAGCTGCTCCTGCCTGTGCATGGCGTTCCCGATCTGCTCCCAGTGCACCAGATCCCGGCTGTGCAGGACGGGCAGACCCGGGAAATATGCAAAGGTAGAGTTGATCAGATAATAGTCTCCCCCCACCGCACAGATGGACGGATCCGGGTAAAACCCCGGCATAATGGGATTTTTCGCAATCAAAGTCATGGATTGTCTCCTTATTTATCCTCGGCAAACACATAGAACGCCGGCTTGGGCTCATAATTTTCGTCGAACAGAAGCGGACACTGCATCAGATTTCCCGTGTTGCCGCCCCCCACATCGGAACGGGTCTGCAGCCAGGAATAGTGATCCACGGTGCCCCAGAAGGTAATGCCCGTGATATTTACGCCTTCGGTCTTATTCTGATTCTTCAGCACCAGGTACAGCACCCGGTAGCGGGACGCCTGCTTCTTGTACTCCTCCGCCTTGGCCTCCTCGCTGCCGTCATAGCTGTCTCTCGCCTTCAGATCAAACTCGGTGATCTGCACGTTTCCCACCACCTGGGCATAGCTGCTCACCGCGTACTCCAGCTTACCCATGTCAGGGCTCTCCATGTTGTAATGCCCCTGCATGCCCATAGCCGTGATCCGGGTACCCGTGCCGGGCTCCCCTTCCCGCTCCTTCAGCTCCTTCAGAAGCTCCACAATGCCCCTCTGCTTCTTTCCGTCGCACTCATTGTAATCGTTGTAGTACAGCTCCAGGTCTGCCGGCGCGTATTTATTGGCATAAATAAAGGCATTTATGATATATTCATTGCTCTGATAGATATGCCACCAGCTGGAATTGCTGCCGTGTCTGTCCTCGGAAAGCGCCTCCTCCGGCTTCTCATTGTCCGTGCGGTAGGAGCCGGTGCCGTCGCTGATCGCCTCGTTCACCACATCCCAGCCGTAAAACATCCCCTTGTACTTGCTGTCCTCCCCGGTAAAGTGGGTGAGCATGGTGCGGATATACCACTCCAGACGTTTATTCATGGTATCCACATCCACATAATCCTTGTTCTTGTCGTAATCCACATGGAAAAACCACTCCGGCGTCTGGGAGTGCCACACCAGCACATGTCCCCTGACCTTGATCTGATTGTCCGGGTTCTCCTGGTTCCAGTCGTAGATCTTATCCAGCATCTTCTCCGCCCTGGAATAATCCAGCTTCGGTACCACAATCGTCTCCCCGTTCAGCTCCGCCTCCTCTGTTCCGGGACATTTGCTCACGCTGTAGCCCACCATGGCGTCCGGCTTCAGCTCATTGCCGATGGTCAGGGCGTTGAAATGGGTTGTGATAATCTCCCAGACCTTCTCGTCCTCCAGCTCCGCCGCCGTGGCCGCACATCCCACACGGCAGCCCATGGTATCCATAACTCCGTCCTTCAAAATCGGAACCTCCTTTTCCTCATGCTCCGTGCCGTCCTGTCCGGCGCCGCTCTGCTGCGTCCCCGTCTGGCCTGCCGCGTCCTCCGCTCCTTCCGTTCCCGACTGATCCGGCGCGTCCGTTCCCGTCCGGCTCTGCGACTCCTGCGTGTCCTCCAGACTCTGTTCCCCGCTCTCCAAAGAACCGTCCTCCCCTCTGCCGCAGCCCGCCAGAGAAGACAGGGCCAGCGCGGAAATCAACAGAAAACCAATTATTTTTTTTCGCATTTCAAAACACCTCCTGTTCGACGTAATCCTTCCGCAATATAACTCATTATACAAAAAGAGATAGGGCATTTCCCCCCATCCATTGCTTCCTGTCCCCCACTTTTTGCTTTATTTGGAATTTACATTTGTTGAAACTGATGCTACAATAAAATAACAGGAAAGGAGCATGCGCGCATGCAGAAAACAATGACCCAAAACACCCCCCCCATTTCGGAAAATCGGGATCTTTTTTATAACAGAAATTCAGATATCGATCACGCCCGCATTCTGGTAGACACCGGGCAGGAGCTGATTCAATATTACATAGACAGTTCCCTGCGAATCTGGTACAACGACCTGCCCACGGACTATGAACCCCACTGGCACACCGCTCTGGAGATCATTGTGCCGGTAGAAAACTGGTACGACGCCACGGTCCGGCAGGATTATTATCATCTGACGCCGGGGGATATCCTTATGATCCCTCCCGGGGAGCTGCACGCCCTGAGAGCGCCGGAGACGGGAAACCGCTTTGTCTTCCTGCTGGATCTGTCTCCCTTTTCCAGGCTGCAGGGCTTTGCGGCGATACAGCCCCTTCTCTCCAAGCCCATTCACCTCACCCGTGCCGCCTATCCGAATATCTATGACGATATCTATCAGATGCTGGTACAGATGAGAAACGAATATTTCAACCGGAGCGAATTCGCGGATCTGACCATTTACTCGCTGCTTTTGAATATCTTTGTAAAGCTGGGCACCAACCACCTGGAGAACGCCAACCTGTTCCCCAATATGCGGGTATACAAGCAGAAGGAATATACGGATAAGTTCAACTCCATCATGGACTATATCGACACCCATTACATGGAGGATCTGAACCTGGACGCCATCGCAGAGTCCATCGGCTTCAGCAAATATCACTTTTCCAGGCTCTTCAAGCAATATACCAACTATACCTTCTGCGCCTACATCACTCACCGGAGAATCAAGATCGCGGAGAGACTTTTAGAACAGCCCAACCTCTCCATCACAGAGGTTTCCCTCCAATCCGGCTTTCCCAGCATCTCCACCTTCAACCGCGTATTCAAGCAGACGAAGGGCTGTACCCCCAGCGAGTACCGGGAAAAAAACTCTCATTTCAGGGGCTCTCACCGAATGGACGGAGCAACTCCGTAACAGGGCCCTGACACGGAAGGCAGCGGTTCAACTTACCCGCGAACCACTGCCCTCTTTCAGGATACTTCATATTTAAAATTCCGAAAGGCGGCGGATCCCCCCGCCTTTTTTGTTGCATAGACCGCAAGCCCGAAGCGGCAGCCTGCAAAATGATCCAGGCCGAAGTGCAGCCGATACCCCTTTCCCACTCTTCTCCAGCGTCCGCCCTCCCGGGGCTCCCTGTAATGGAAATGAACCGTATCTGCCCCCTTTGAGAAATCGGCCTCCAGTTTCAGCCGCACCAACGGCGACACCAGGCTGATCTTCTCCGTCACCACCCCCGGCATGTAGTCCGGAACCCGGGTATTACGGTTTTTCTCCGTGTTCTCCCGCTCCACCAGCACCAGATAATACCGGCTCAGCTCCCTGGTCACCGCCAGCATACTGTAGCAGCCCTGCAGCGCGCAGATTCCGGCGTAATCTCCCTCGTTCAGATCCGAGGCATCCAGTGTCACCCTCACATTGCTCTTCGGAAAAAACATCCTCTGGGTCAGCGTGTTTACCGCCTGCGTCACATTGGTGCAAAGCTTTCCCGTAGTGATTCTCAGATTTCCGCCGATGATCTCCCAAAGCCCGGGGCTGGGCTCGTGATTCCACTGCCAGGGCTTCTTCAGCCTGCAGTGTCCCGCCTCGTCCGTCCCATAGGAGAAATCATCGGAGCAGTACAGAGGCTCATACTCATAATAGGGACGATTGTCCGTGGTCTGAATCGGCTGGGGCGTCTTCCCTTCCTTCCCGAACACCGGCCGCCCCTCCTGCCAGGTCACGGGAACCAGCACCGGCGCCCTGCCTGCCGCTCCTCTGTCCTGCATCAACATGCTGTACCAGCTTCCGTCGTTGGCCTCCACAATGCCGCCCTGGGCCACGCCGTTGTTGCCAAATCCCAGATCGTCGTCAAACACAGGGCCTCCGGTAAATTCCCCCTCCAGGCTGTCCGCGGAAAAACAAAGCTGGGTTCTCCGGGCGGTTCCGGTTCTGGGCCAGTGCACGGTAAACAGATAATACTTTCCGTGGATTTTGTAAAAATGGCTTCCCTCGTAGCCCAGCCACACATCCTCCCGCTCTGTCAGAAGCTTACGCTGAAGGCCTCCCGGCTTCCGTCCGCTCAGATCCGGCAAAAGCTCCTGAATCCAAAGCTCGCAATGTCCGAAGATCAGATACACCCTGTCGTCATCGTCAAAAAACAGAGAGCCGTGGTGAAAATAGGTGTCAATGCAGCTGCCCTGCCAGGGCCCTTCCACCCTGTCCGCAGAGTAAAAATAGGTCTTCTCCGTATCCTTGGCCGCAAAGCTCACATAATATTTTCCCTTGTGAAACCGCAGGGAGCCGGCCCACATGCCGCAGCCGTAATTGCTGCGCTCATTGGTCATCCTGGCCTCCTCCGTACCCTCAAAGGCATCAAAGACATATCCCCCGATCTCCCAGTCCACCAGGTTATAGGAGCGCAGTATCACTCCTCCCGGCAGAAAATGAAGGGTGGAGCAAAGCATATAATAGACGTCTCCTGCCCGGATCACGTCCCCGTCCGGATAATCCGCATGAATCACCGGATTATTCCCCTTTACAGTCACAACCGCTGTATGTTTCATACCGTCTCACAATCTGCCGCACTCCGCGGCGCAAAAACCGGTCACTCCGGCCTGGAAATAACCACCTTTCCGTCATGCAGGCCGATGCTGACCTTGTTGTCCTTCAGTCCAAGCTCCTCCAGCAGATCCGCCGGAATCTGCACTCTGCCCGCCCGATCCACAATGGCATATTCATCCTGGGTCTCCTCCTGACGCCAGTCGATGCCGCTCTCCTGGATCCGGTCTGCATAAGCCTCCTTCAGCACCCGCTCGCTGCTGATCTTTCCGTCCCGGATAGCCACCACACGCTTCACCTTCCTGGAGAGGGCCACATCGTGGGTCACAATCAGGATGGTCTGGCCGTTCTTGTTCAGCTCCGAAAAGATGTCAAAGATATAGTTTGCCGTCTTTACGTCCACGCTTCCCGTGGGCTCATCCGCCAGCAGAAGCCTGGGCGAGTTGGCCAGGGCGATGGCGATGGCCACCCGCTGCTGTTCGCCGCCGGAAAGCATGTTCATCTTGCTGCGGCGTCTGGCGGAAAGCCCCACCGTCTCCAGAAGTCCCAGAGCCTTCTCCCGCTTCTTTTTCGTGTCCGACAGGCTCATGGGGAGCATGATATTCTCCAGCACCGTCAGATAGGGCAGCAGGTTTCTGCCGTTGTTCTGCCACACGAATCCCACCGTCTCCCGCTTGTACAGCACCAGCTCCTTCTCCGTCATGGTAAACAGATTTTTACCGCCCACGGACAGAGAGCCGGCGCTGGGCCGATCCAGGCCGCCTATCATATTCAAAAAGGTGGACTTGCCGCTTCCGCTGTTTCCGATGATGGCGGTGAGTTCTCCCGCCTCCACCGTCAGATCCAGCCCCTGCAGCGCCAGCACCTCCGTTTGTTTCGTCTTGTAGATCTTTACCAGACCGTCCGCCTTTATCATTTCCTCGGGCATATTAACCTCCATGCCGCAGCCCCGCTGCGAGCCAAAACCGCCAATGGCATTCAGAAATTCTCTTCACACTTCCTGGTCGTGCAGAACCTGCCGGCCGCTCTCCAGCTCGATGATCATATCGCCGGCATCCATCAGTCCCACGTCATGAGTGGTCATCAGAATGGTGACATGTTCCTTTCTGGTCATCTCATGGAAAAGCCTGGTGACACGGGCCGCCATGGCACTGTCAAGCTCCGCCGTGGGTTCGTCCGCCAAAATCAGCTTCGGTCTGTGGGCAAACGCCCTGGCGATGGCCACACGCTGCTGCTCTCCGCCGGACATTTCCGCCGGCATATGCTGCATACGGTTACCCAGCCCCACCAGCTTCAGACACTCCTCAACCCGTTTGTCCCGCTCCCGTCCGGCTTTGATCCCTGCCAGCCGCATGGAAAACTCCACATTCTGGAAGGCGTTCATGGTAGGGATCAGGGACACCGCCTGAAATACGAATCCCATCTCCCTGCGCCTTACGTTCTCACGCTCCCTGCCGGAAAGCTTTCCCACCTCTGTGCCGTCTATCTTCACCGAGCCCGAGGTGGGATCGTCCAGGGCGCCGATGATATTCATGAGAGTGGTCTTACCGGATCCGGAACGTCCCCGCAGAATGGCAAGACTTCCGCAGGGCACCTTTGTATTGATGTCCTTCAGCGCCTGAAACTCTCCCCCTGGCACGGAAAAGATCCGGTTTACCCCGCTCACTTCGATCACAAATTTATTTTCCATTATTCCTCACCCAATTTCAGCGCCTTTGCCACGTTCATCTTCAGCAAAAGCAGGATCAGTACCAGCAGACAGACGATCATCACCCCGGCAATCACGCCGTAAAGCCGCATCATATCGGAAGCATTGACTACCAGCTTCATGGGCAGCACCTGGTTGGACGCCGCATATGCCTGCTGCAGAATGGGCACAAACATGACGGAGGCAAGCTTTCCGATCCCAATGCCCGCAAACACGGAAAAGAGGCCCGAGAAAATCTGCTCGTTCATCAGCATATGGAACAGCTCTCCCTTGTGCATACCGCAGGCCCGAAGCACACCGAATATCATCTCCCTGGAGCGGATTGACATAATCCAGTAGATCAGATATCCCACCCCGCACAGCAGGATCGTCACGATAAAGCCCATGGTCAGCACGCCGTTGGTGCCCTGGAGCAGCGGATCCTCCACTGCGTTTTGTACGTCAGCCGCCTTGTCCGTGAACTTTCTCACATGAACATCATTGTCCTGAATCCAGGCAATCACATCCTGAGAGTCGTACCCCTCCTTCAGCTGGAGCCAGATTTCATATGGCGCCACACCCCAAAGCTGCCGCAGCCGGTCGTAGTGCGTCACCACCAGATAGTTATCTCCCACGGAAACAGTGCCGTCCGGATTCACCACGGTGGCGGTGGGCGTATATCCCGGCCAGTACTCAAAGAAATCCACGATTTTTCCCGTGGTGCTCAGACCCTGGCTGTTATAACAGGTAAGCGTATCCCCCACCTTCATCCCCAGCCTGGACCGAAATGCCTCCGAGACCAGCAGGCCGTCCTTTTCCACCGCAAGCTCGTTCAAGTACTCGTAATAATGCTTTTCGGTCAGTCCCACAGGCAGCCAGGTGATCTCTCCGAAATCCTTGGTGTGGATCCCCATCACCGTGACCTCCTGCCTTGAGGACTTGCTTTCTCCGATATAGCCGTGCTCGTCATACAGTACCCGGGTATAGCTCTCCGCCCAGTCCAGCTCTATGTACTTTGTCACATCCGGCTCCAGATAGTTTCCCGTGCCGGCTCCGTTTTCGTCCTGAAGCTCCGGCCAGACCTCCCGGATCACAATATCCGCACCGTCCAGATATTCCGCGTTCTCCCTGGCATTCTGCAGAATCGACCTGGCCACCGTGGCGTGATACATTCCCAGAGAGATGGTCATGATCAAAAACAGCATGATAAACTGCTGCTTCCTGCCGTTCTTTCGGTTCTCCAGAAAAGAGGCATAGCTGGCCGGCCGCCAGAACCGCTTCCCCGCCAGATAAATCAGCTGCACAATGAGCGGTTGCAGCCTCAGGAACAAAAGCCCCGCTCCCACGATAAACAGGGATGAGCTGATATAGAGCAGCGGATCCAGCGGTTCTCCCATAAGCACGCTTTGAGCCAGCAGCTCCTGATTTTTGTGGTAGCTGTAATAGCCGTAGAGTGACAGCGCCAGCAGGATCACATCCAAAAAGATCTTTTCCCACCAGCTCTTTTTCTTCAGCGCCTTCTGCTGCTTCAGCTTCACAATGGTAACCCGGCTGTGCCTGATGGCGGGCAGCGCCATAATGCACAGTGAGGCAGCCATGGCTCCGGCCGCATATCCCCAGGTCCTGGCGGTAAAGACAATCTGCAGGGAACCGCTGTCCTCAAACTCCAGAAAACTCCGGGCCGAGCCCAGCACCCGGCTGAACACGGCGCCCAGGGGAATGCCCAGCGCACTCCCCGTCAGGGTTAAAAAGGTGCTCTGGTAGAGATACAGACGGAAAATCTGCCCGCCGGAGCTTCCCCGGCTCTTGATGACGGAGATCTCGTTCCGCTCCATCTCATACATCTGGCCGGAGATCATGAAGAGAAACGCCCCCAGCATAATCAGCACCGGCACCTGCAGAATCAGCAGCGTAGCCTGAATTCTGCCCTGCTTGCTCAGATAGTTTTCCAGGATATCCTGATAAGCCGGCCTGTCCATGGTACTGCGGAAATCGCTCTCCTCCGTCAGAAAGCGGGTGGCCTCCGCCAGGGATGCAACTTGATCCGACCGGATACTTTCATAGTCAAACAGAGGAAGATATCTGCAGGTGATGGTGTATCTGGCCGCATTTTCTCCCGTAAACATCCGGCGAAACAGATCCGTCTGCATCAGGCAGACATTTTCCATCTCGTCCGGGTCCACCTGCCAGTAAAAGTCATCGCCGGAGCCTTCCGCAAACACCCCCTTGATGAACAGCTTTAACGGTTTGCCCTCCGCATCTTTCAGATTGTCAAACAGAATGGTCTCGCCCACCAGCAGATCCAGCTTTACCATTCCCGCCTGGCTCACCACTACCTCTATGCTTCCGTCCTCCGTCAGCCCTTTCTCGGAAAACATTTCCCCGCTGAGCATCTCGGCATGGTCCGGCAGGCCGGAAAGGGTTCCCAGACGCAGGGACTGATCCCCCATATCCGTCCGGTTCATGGCGGAGTGAACCTCCTGGGCATTCAGCAGATAATAGTACAGCGTCTCCTTCACCGCGATGCCCAACTGTCCCTCCAGGCCCGCCATCAGCTCTTCCATCCTCCGGATAGCCGTGCCCTGTCTGTCCTTTTTGGAGACGGTAATCATGGAAAGCATGGCAGGCCATCTGCCCTGTTTTGCCATATCGCTGCGGAACTCATCCTGCAGCATTCTCTCACAGGCAGCGGACTGATACAGGGGAAAACTGACCACCGTGGCAATGAGCAATATGCTTCCCAGAAGCAGGCAAAGATTCATCCATCTTTTATGCCATAATTTTTGCAGCATTATTCTAAACATATTTCCATTCCTTCCGTCAGCCCCTCTGCCACCCAGTAATTCGCGCCGTCGGATCCCCCGGCGATAAAGCTCACATATCTCACGCCGCCGTCCTGTGTCCACACCTTCACATAGGTGCTGCCCGAAACCTCTGTCACCGCTTTTCTGGGCACAAGCAGCACATTCTCCATGGTTCTGATGGGAACGCTGACCTTATACCAGTAATTATGCCACCAGCCGTCCTCGTCCACGGTAGTGCCTGCGATATCTCCCACATACTCCGGATCCACCAGAATCAGAGCCTCCTCCGGATCCGTCAGCAGCGCCTTGCTCAGCGCCATATGATTCAGCGTCACCACCGTGCCGAAGGCCTCCTGTTTCTCGTTGTTGGCTCCGGTGTAGAAAACAGACACTCTGTTTCCGTAGGTAAGCTGTCCGTTTTTGTCCTCCACCACAATATAACTCAACTCATCGTTGGCAACGTAAAACAGCACGCTTTCCCCCGGCAGCAGCTGCTCCTTCTCAAACTCATTCACATAGGTGATCACGCCGTCCATGGGCGACCGGATCTGACTGGTTGCAAAGTCCGCTTTCATCTCCGCGATCAGCTCCTCCAACTCCCGGATGACCTCTTCCTTCGCAGCGATGGCCTTTTTATTCTCCTCTTCCCCAAGCTTCTTCAGATCGGCCAGCCGTTCCTGTTCCCGCGTAAGCTTCCGCTCATTTCTCTCCAGCTCCGTCTGATCCGCCACCACCCGGATGGTAGCCAGAACATCGCCCTTTTTTACCTGCTGATAAAGGGAAACCTGGCGCTCCACATAATAGCAGGTGCCATATTTCACAGGATTTGTGACAGCCTCTCTGTCCGGGTAGACGCATAAACCCTCGCCGTTAAACTGGCTGCCTGTCTTTCCGGTCTCCAGCTTCACCCGGCTTTCCCCGGCTGTCAGCGACTGTTCGGAAAGTACCTTATCTCCCGCTTCCACTCCGGAGAGGATCTCCATGTAAAGACCGTCCCGCATCCCCGTTCTCACGGGCGTATACACACTCTCCCCATCCTTCACCACATAGACATAGCTGCCGCTGTCGTCCTTGCGCACCGCGTCCCTGGGCACTGCCACCACATCCCTGGCGGACTGCTTTACCACTATGATGACGGCATAGCTGCCCATGGAGACAGACTCCGTGTCTCCCAGAAACGTAAAGGTAGAGTACACCTTGTCGTTTTGCTCCTTCAGCCGGTTATACTCGTCGGACTCCAGCGCATGATACTCCAATTCATACCGCTTTCCGTTCACGACGGCATACACCTCCTCCGCCTTGCTGACCGCAGCCTTGTTGATATAGTCACAGCGCAGCTCCAGACGATCCGTGTCCGCAACCGCCACCAGCGGTTCCTTGCCGTTGGCCTGGCCGTACATGTTTTCCCCCAAAGAAGCCACATAACCGTTCATTCCAGCCGTCAGCACGGACCGGCTCCTCTCTTTCTCCAGCTGCTCCAGCTGTGTCAGCATCCAGGCGTGATCCAGCTCATACAGCTCCGTCCTCTGTTTCAGCTTCTCCTCCAGGATATCCACAGACAACGCAAGATTCCGGTACTGGCCGTCAAATCGTTTATAATCCTGTGCCCAGGCCGTGTAGGCCGGGTTCTCCCGGGGTTCGGAAGACTCCCCATCCCCCGGCGCACCATCCTCCTGTCCTTCGCCCGGCGTACTGTCCTCCTGTCCCGCTCCCGGCTCACCTGCGGGAAGATACTGCTCCGGCTTATCCCGCTCCAGGTTATCCAGGATGCTTTTGCACCTGTCCCGCTCTCCCTTGGGCTCAATCATCGCCTCCCGGGTCTCCGCAGCGTATTCCAGGTATTCCTCCTCCATGGCGGCGATGCTTTTTTCCATCTCCCTGATCTTTTCGTCTATCTGTTCCGTATCGGCGTGCAGCAGGGCGCTTCCCTTCCGCACCGCCTCGCCGGGCCAGGCGTCAAACCCGCCGAAGGAGAATGATTTTTCCATCTCATACTCCTCCACAAAGGGACATACAATTCCGGAATAGACCTCCGCCTCATAGAGGTTTCTTCTCTCCGCCTCCACATAGCTCATGCCCACGCCCACAGGCTCCAGCAGCTCGATCTGCGCCATGGCCGGTTCCGGTGTCTCCTGCCCGCAGCCCCCCAACAGCACAGCGGTGCAGAGCAATACCGGAAAAAGCCTTCTCAGCTTTCCTGTCACCATTTCCGAATCACCCTCTCCCCTTCCGTGAGACCGCTCAGAATCTCAACCGTATCGTCCCCCGCAAGACCTGTCTCCACCCATTTCACCTCACGCATGTTATCTTCATTCAGAACATATACATAGCTTCCGTCATCCGCATTGTGGATGGCGCTCAGGGGTATGCAGAGCACATTTTCCCGTCTGTCCGCCACCACCTGTATGGTCCCCGCAGTGCCCACCTCTATCCCGGCGTTCTCCGGCCCGCTCTCCACCAGAAAGAGCTGTGTATCTCCCCATTCCTCCATGTGCCAGGGCAGAAGCTCATACTGCCCCGCCGCAGAGCTGTAGGAAATGTTCATGGATACCGTCTCCCCCTCCCGGAAATATCCGGCAGCCTCGGGAGCCTCCGTCTCAAACAGACATTCCGAGGTATCCACTATGGTCATGACCACCTCATCCTTCTGGGACGTGGCCCCTTCCAGCCTCTCCTTCAGCTTGTATACCACCCCGTCCGTCACCGCATAGACCCGGCTGGACTTCAGTTCCCCCTGCAGCTTTTCCAGTTCCTTCCGATCCGTCTCCAGGGCATCGCCATAATCCTCCCGCTGATAACGGTAGCTGCGCTGGGTGCTCTCAATCCTGCTGTCAAGATTCTTCTTGTCCCCTTCCGTCATACCGCTGTAGTAGAGATAGTTCACCCACATACCTGAAATCTCCTGGGCTTCGTCTATATCCGTATAGCCTAAAAGCAGTTCGTTTCTGGCAATCCGGTATTCCAGCTCCTTGATCTTTCGCTCCAGCTCTTCACTGGAAAGCTCCGCCAGCAGCTGTCCCTTCTTTACGGTGTCGCCTTCCTTCACATAGACCCGGTCCACCAGCCTTCCGCTCATGGGAAAACTCACCGCCTGCTCGCTCATCTGGCGGTATGTGCATCTGAGCCTTTCCGTTTTTACCACATCACCTCTGACCACCGTGCCCATATTGTAGGACAGTCCCTCGTCCTCCTGCTCCACAATGACCATATCTTCCTGCTGCGGTGCGTCTTGTCCGCATCCGCTCAAAAGAAGCGGCAGCATCATACAGATACCTGCAAGCCGCATTCCTCTCTCTGCTAAGTTCCTTCTCATTTCATACTCCTTGCGCAGCCCCTGTCCGTCAGGCGACATACGGAGCCTGACTCCAAACCGATGCCCCCGCATCCTCAGCGTCTTCTCTGCACCGACATGGCGCTGCGAAACTGCTGCATCAGACCGTCGATCTTTCCGCGGATAAAATCCTGCTGCTCCTCTTTCACCAGATAATACAGATAAGATTCCTCCACAAAACTCTGCGGCATTCCCCGCCCAACAATCTTGAAATTGACAAAGCCCCTCTCCGCAAGCTCCGAAACCTCCCGGTTAGAGACAAAGGATGGACGCCTTTTACAGTCCTCAAAGGTTCTCTCCCCGGTTTTATGGGGACAGGGAAAGCCCGTGTTCACATCGAACTCCAACTGCAGCCGGGACTGCTGTGTATAGTGCTCGGCCCTTTTTACACACCCGGGATAGCATACCTCGTTCACCAGAATCTCCACCCGGCCCGCATAAGGTTCAGCCGCCTTCAAAACCGCCTCGTCATGGTTCAGGTCATAATCCAGCACCACCAGAAAATAGTCCTTTTCCAGTTCCCCCAAAAGCCCCCCCCATTCGGTAATTCGCTTTGTGGTAGACGATATCACCGGAAAACGGGGATATTCCCTGCGTATATACTCTTCCAAGACAGGTGTGTTCACAAGCACCTGGTTCAGTCCGTTGTCCGCCAGCCGCATGATCAGATTACAGTAGGTGTCCTGCAGATGTTTTTCCTCCAGCAGAGAATTGGTCCAGGTAAACCGCACCGGAATTCCCCGCTTGTTATAAATCTGCAGGACGGACTCTATCTCCGACTTTCCCGTGATGCCGAATACCACACGGCCTCCGTTCCAGATTGCTCCCGGAAAGGCGCCGTAAACCGAGCCGATCCGATACCCTTCCCGGAAGGCATCCGGATAATCCTTCATCAAATTTATCACCACCTGGTTCAGCAGACGGAAATAGCAGAATCCGGGCAGATGCCAGTAGATTTCTCTTGCCGCCATGAAACGTTTCCTCCTTCTCCTACTTGGGCCATTTGGCAGGCCTGGGACGGTTTATGGTGAGCACCCTGTTGGCCACCAGATTATTCAGAAACTGGAGCCTGGCAACTCCCTGATACTCCGGACGGATCAGAAAGTGACAGTAGGTCTCCACCAAAGAGAACAGATTTGCCGTCCTGCCCTCGATCTTAAAGTGGCGAAAGCCCATGGGCACATACTTCTCCCAGATATCCTCCGGCGCCACATAAGTATTGTATTCCTGGATGGTATAGATACAGTTGTTCTCGCCGTACTCGCAGTGCCAGCTTTCCAGGGGAATCTGCCTGTCCGGCGGCATTTTCCGGTTCTTCAGCATGATCCGCTGATTCTTCGCCACATTCTCGTAATGCTTTCCCCGTCTGGGACAATCGGGAGAGCATACCGCATTTACCAGAATCTCGCACCGCCCCTTATCCCGAATCTTCTGAAGCTCCTCAAACCGATTGTTGAAATTATAGTCCAGCACCACCAGATAATAGGGCTTATCAAGCTCCTCATTTACCTGGTCGATCTCCCGGATCTCCTTGCAGGTGGAACTGTTCAGCTTATAGCCCGGATAATTTTCCCGGATGTACTGCTCCAAAAGAGGCGAAAAGACCATCACCTCATTTGTCCCGTTATCCGCGGCCTGCATGCAGAAATTACACCAGGGATCCTTCAGGTCTTCCTGATTCAACAGCATGTTGGTGTAGGTATAGCGGATGGGAATCCCCTTGTCATTGACAGCCTTGATCACGCCTCTCACAAAGTTTTCGTCGCACTGGTCATAGTTGGAAGGCCTGCCGCCGTTCCACAGAGACATGGGAAACTCGCCGAAAAACGAAGCGATCCGAATGCCCTCCCTGAAATATTCCGGCTTCTGCTCCAGCAGGCCCAGCACCAGCATGTTCAGCGGAAAATTCTGCCGAAGACCCGGCAAATGAAAATTGACCTCCATATCTTTCTCCTCCCTGTCCTGATAGGTAGTGTCAAATCCTACCCTATTTTTTGTTACTAAAACCTTGATTTATGGGA
>CAJUJU010000058.1 GCA_910586835.1 uncultured Acetatifactor sp. | reverse complement strand
CTGGTTCAAGGTTTTATAGTATCAAGCATTTCTACATGCTCATGAATAATTCAGGCTGACTTATATTCATTTTTAGTTCTCCTCAAAAATCATCAATTCTAACCCGCACTCGCTGTTCGCGTTTTTGTTGCACGCTATCGTTCTGCGACATCGCCATGGCGCCCCTCTCCACCTTGCACTGACGTATACATGAGGCTCTCAATACTTCAGAATTAATTCTTTGCATTATGATGGTTTCTGCCCCCTGCGTGGATTCCTTTTTCAGGCAATTCCGCATATCGTAAAAATAGTATATTACATTCCCCATACTGTCTGCAACGCTGCTCGGGTTACGGTTGCGGACATAAGAGTGCTCCAGCAGGTTAGAAGTTTTTCTTTCTTCAAAAGTCATGTTTTTAACCAAAAAAGTGTGACTTCTATATAATCACTGAAATCCTCTCTTTTATTTACCGTGCTGTATCACAACAAATCATCCTTTCTTTGTCAGGACAAACTCCAAATCCTGTTTTGACAGGTATTCTTCGTTTCCCCTTACTATTAGCATAGTGTCCGGTATAGTGTAAATAGGGGGAAATACTTTTCCCTCGTCTGGGAAGATTTCCCATGTGCAGCAAAAAAGGGCATACTTCTATGCCCTCGCCTAACATAACCTTTACCATGTCTCTTACTTTCCCATTTCCATATTCAACCTCTGATACAACTTCTCACTGACCCGTATCCCACTTTCTTTTAATAGTTCGATACACCTTTCCACCTCCTCCTTCGTCAGCATCCCCTCATCAAATGCCTGTGTGAGAATTCCAATTGTACCGGTGATCGTTATCCCCAGCTTTTTAGCAACCTGCCAGCCCTTATGCTCGTCCATTAGCAACACATCGGAATTCATTTCGTCTGCCAGAATAATTGCTTCACTTTCTCCGGCATCTAATCCGGTAAAATTCTGCAATATGGTAACTGACTTCCCATTGTCCACTTTCTGCACATAAAGGAATTCACACTCCTGTACCATTCGTACTTCTTCAGAAAATGCCTCATTATCTGTCAATTCCCGATATACTGTCTCCGGAATATAGACAATTCCAAATAATTTTTGCAGCAGTTCCAACTGTCCCGCTTTCATCAATGAAATAATCGGTGTGGTATCCGAAACAACAATCATATAGTGGCACCTCTTAATTGCTTCAACACTGCCAGATCTTCTTCAAATTCTTCCTCTGTTTCATCAAAATATGGCAGTCCTAATTTGCCATACAGCGCAATCAGTTCAATCTTATGAAGCCCCAGCATCTCTGCTGCCTTTCCATGAGACATGACACCGCTTTTGATATAAGGATAGACCAGCATTGCATTTCTTGTTGTTTGCGCCTCTTTATCCTCCAACACTGTATATGGTACAATTTCCTCCGGTACATCAATTTCTACCTTTGTCATTGTCATAGCATACATCTCCTCGCTTTATATCTATAAATATACTTCCAGTCACCAACCGCCACTTTAATTGGTGGTTTGCCCTGGCCCCCCCAGGAGCCTTTGTTGCGTCAGCCTGTTGGAATTAAGTTTATTTCGGTGCTCAATAGCTACCCTGCTACCTTACTGTCTACGCTTAGACTGTACTGTCGCCGGCACAATCCTAAGCCTCTCTTTCGGTGGCGTGGCTAATGACTTACCGAGCGGTTTTTTTCTATCCGCATAACAATACACCCTTGTTTCGTGGCGGGTTTTCATTTATATTATACACCTTTCAGCATATCCTTACAACTAAATTTCAAATAGGCAAATCTGTGTTCTTTCCTCGTCTGCCCTCCTGATTTACGCCTATGGGTTACGGCTACCTTTGAGGCTTCCTCGCGGATCTGAGGTAATATTCCAGCGGATATCCCATATCGTGGAGCAGCGCGCTGACCATATAGATCTTGTAACACCACTCTTCCAGCTTCGCCAGGATTTCCTCCCGCTTCCCCGTATCTCCGCTTTTCACTCCCAGCACCGTCTCCGCCTGATATCACAGATAGCGGGTTGCGGCACTGTTTGAAACGCATTTGCTTTTTCAAATTTCTGCCCCTGCCGGCCCTCCGAAAAGCTTCCTACCCCATCCATCCCGCCAGCACCACGCTGGCCGCCGTTCCCACCAGCGTGGCCAGCAGGGCGCCCTTCAGGGTATAGCGGGTCTTCGTCACCTTCGCCGCCAGGAAATACACGCTCATCGTATAAAATACTGTCTCCGTACAGCTCATCAGAATAGAGGTCAGTGTTCCCGCATAGGAATCCGGGCCGGAATTTTTAAATATATCCAGCACAAGCCCGGTGGCTGCGGAGGAAGAAAACATTTTCACCACCAGCAGCGGCATAAGCTGGGCGGGCAGCCCGATCTTTTCCGTCAGGGAACCGAAAAGCAGACCGAACAGTTCAAAAAAGCCGGAAGCCCGGAGCATCCCCACCGCCACCAGCAATCCGATCAGAGTAGGCACGATATCCACAACGATCTTCAGACCATCCTTCGCCCCCTCCAGAAAGCTCTCGTATACCTTTACCTTTGACACATAGCCATATCCTACAATAAAGAAGATCAGAATCGGTATGATCACATCCGACAAATGCGCAAGCACGTTGGTCATCCCACACCTCCCCTGTCCTTCCACTTACAGTAAATCACCGCCGTAACAGAGCTCAACAGCGTTGCTGCTATGGCCGGGGCAATGATGGCCGTGGGCTCGGCGCTGCCGTACTGTGCCCTGTATGCGATCATATTCACCGGAATCAGCTGCAGAGAAGAGATATTGAGAATCAGGAAATTACACATTTCGTTGCTGGCACGTCTGACCCGCACCTCCCCCGCTTCCCGTCTGTCCGCCAGGTATTCCGGATTCCCCCGCTGTGCCTCCAGCTTCGCCAGCTCCTCCATGGCCTTCAGCCCTGCCGGGGTGCAGGCCCAGCCAAGTCCAAGTATGTTGGCTATGACATTGGCAGCTATGTACTCCCGCGCCGGATGTTCTTTCGGAATCCGGGGAAACAAAAAAGCGAGAAAGGGCGAGATCCCTCGCGTAAGCTTCCGGATCAGTCCCGCCCTCTTCGCTATTTCCATCAGTCCCATCCACAGCGCAACCACCCCCGCCATGGTCAGGCAGAGGGAGATCGCCTCTCCCGCACTGTCCAAAGCGGCGTTGGTCACATCATTCATACGTCCTGTACATGCGGCATAGACCACAGCCAGCAATATCATAAACGCCCAGATTGCATTTAACATAATTCTCCTGCTTTAACAGCAATCTCTTTTTTTACATTTTATGGTCCTCCAAAGTGTGTTATGCCATGAATAAAACCCTGTGAGCCTGCAAATTGCCCCGGCATTTCCATCAGGACAGCTCTCCCCACGTTTTACGGCAGAACCCTGTCCCCGGGGATAAAAGGCAAAATCAGCCTGGAAGGATATTCCTCGGAGTGGAATATCTTCTGATGAGCCACCTTCATCTGTGTCTCATAACCGATCCTTCCTCCCGTATTCAGGTTCCTGTCCGCATCCGGGTAAAGACTGCTGGTGATATCCAGCCTCACGCGACAGCCGGGCTGCAGCTTCATGGCAATATTTCCCACCTCAATGTGAAACAGCGTCACCTCCCCAGGTGTCAGGAATTCCGCCTTTTCTCCGTTGCGGAATCTGGCGCGCACCAGATGACTTCCAATGCTGTATGCCTTTCCGTCGGGATGCACCACGCTTACCTTGCAGACAAAGTCCGTGTCTATGGCATCGGAGGAGGCGTACAGCTCCACCTTCAGAGGGCCCGTGATCTCCACCGGCTTTTCAAAGACCGCCGAGGTATAGACCAACACATCCTCCCTCTCTTCCAGCGGACTCTGATCCTGTATCAGATATCTGCCCGGATCAGGACTTGCACTTGGGCAGGGGTTGGAAGGATCATACAGATACTGATCGCAGGGTTCCTCTCCGGGTGCTACTTCCGACAAGAACCCGTTTCCTCTCCGCGTATTCGCATGTCCTCTGCTGTGCAGATAGTAGGACACATACTTCGTCCTGGCCAAGGGCCATTCATACTCGTCCCGCCAACAGTTGTCCCCCAGAATAAAGAGCTTTATGGGCGCTCCCTCCACATAGGATGTTGTTCTGCCCTTCAGCCAGCAGTCAAACCAATCCTTCAGCACCTCCGTAATTCCGAAGGCATCCCCGGAACCCTCGGGCCCGAAGTCCACCCCGTCAATCACTCCGGGCAGCTTATCCCCGTGATTCCACGGCCCCACAATCAGCTTGCTGTACTTCCGGCAGCTTTCCGAACCGCCGTCTGTCCGGAACTTCATATAATTATAAATGGTCTTGTCCCGCAGAAAATCATACCATCCCGTCAGATTCAGACAGGGAACCTGTACCTGCTCAAAGGCATCCGCCCTTCCGATCTTCCTCAGATACTCCGGATTATCTATATTTTCCAGCAGCTTTCCCTGGAAATCCAGTCCCGGGACTCCGGGAATGTTGGCAGCCGGCATGTCCTTAATGGGAAGCCACATCAGCTGGCCATCCCAGTCTCTGCTGCATTCCTCCATCTGTTTCCTGGTCTCCTCCGTCAACGCCCCGGGATAAAATTTTTCCCTGCCAAGCGCTTCTCCATAGACCCAGCCAAACAGCACATTGGAAAAAACACCGAAGGAATAGAGTGCAGGAAATTTGGTCCAGGACGTCTGAAAGGGACAGATGGCTTTTAAATGGGGAGGCCTGGACTGTGCCGCCGCCAGCTGGGAATACCCATGATAGGACTCACCCACCATGCCCACATTGCCGTCACACCAGTCCTGCGCAGCAACCCATTCCACAGAATCATAGCCATCCTCCACCTGACTGCCCGCCGGGTCAAGTATGCCTTCCGAACAGCCGCTTCCCCGCACATCCTGGATCACCACATTATATCCAAACCCTGCAAGCTTCAGCGCATGTACATAGCCTTCTACAATGTGGCAGTTATCCTCCTTGTGATAGGGCGTCCGATTCAATATTGCCGGATATTTCTCATCGTCGTCCGGCCGATATACATCCGCGTACAATATGGTTCCGTCCCGCATGGGAACCGCCACATCATACCATATTCTCACATTGCCTCTCTTCTCCATAAACCCTCTCATTCCGCCGCAAATTCGACATTTCTTCCGGAGCGCTACGCCTTCCACATGGCTTTGGCCTCTATGGGCTCCACATCAAAGCCTCCCACCTTCTGCTGAACGGAACGGATCACTACCTCCTCATCTCCAAAGCAGAATTCCAGCTCTCTGGTTCTGCAGTTTTCCAGCCACCTGACAGACAGTGTCAGCCTGTTCTCCCCGGTCCAGCAGGCAGACAGCACAGCCTCCGTCATGGGGATTCTGCCCTTTACCTCATTGGTATATCCCCTTCCTTCCATACCTGCCCTTACCACATGCCTGCCGCTGGCGCTCTCCATCTCCAGAAGCAGCATTCCCTCCTTGGGAAAACGGAATGTAAACGCATGGGCGTAATCATGATATTCCTCATTGAAAACGGTTCCCACATCCTCCGGAAAGAAGGCCGCCACTCCCTCCCATATCTCGCATCGTCTGCCCTGGATCTTCTCCTGCCAGGGGGAAGGCCCGGAACACGGCGGAGCCGGCAGCGCCAGTTTTCTGCAAAATCCTTTCTGCTCCCTTGCCGCTTCCTCATCCGCCGGCAGACTGTCCGGGTAATCCTTCTGCCCAAACTCAAACAAAAGTTCCGTCATTTTCCGGTTTGCCTCAGGTGTGGATACGGTCTGGTGCAGGGATACCACCATGTCGTTTTTCGGAAAGCCCACCGCCAACTGCCCCATTGCGCCGTCGGCATAAAAGCTGTTTTCCCGAATCCACATCATCCCTCCATATCCTCTGCCGGCTTCCCTGTCGGTAGGATTCTGCAGATTGGTTGCAAATTCCACCCATTCCGGAGACAGAATCTGCTCCCCCTGCCAGCATCCCTTCTGAAGATACAGCTGAATCAATTTTGCATTGTCCAGCGTGGTGGTGATAATACCTCCGCTTCCGTTCTGGGAGCCGTCCGGATGATTCAGCCAGCCCACCCTGTCCTCGCTGATGCCCAGCTTCCGGAAGAGCCTTGGCGTCAGAAATTCCTTCAGTCCCAGCCCCGTTTTTCTGGTGATGCAGGCCCCCACCATGGAACAGGCGATGCTGTTGTAAAAAAATGCAGTGCCTGGCTCATGTACAATGGGGGTTTTAAAAAACTGTCTGATCCACTCCCGATCCTTTACGGAGGGCATACTCTCCATTCCCGATGACATCGTCAAAATATGCCGCATTTTCAGCCGGCTCCAGTAAGCACCATCCCTGTCTGCAAATTCCGGGAAAAGATCGACCAGCCTGTCTTCCAGCGACAAGAGACCTTCTTTCTCCGCGATCCCATATGCCGTTCCCGTCACTGTCTTTGTCAACGACTGGGCACTGTGTGGTATATTCTGGGCGAAGGGCTGCCACCAGCCCTTCGCCGCAATATATCCGTGCCGCAGGATCACAAAGCCGTGCATCTCCGTGCCCGATTCCTCCAGCGCTCTGACAAACCGTACAATGTCACGGCTTCCAATTCCCACTGATTCCGCCGGCACTTCAGATAAAAACTGCCTCTCCATACGCCACCTTCCTTTGAGTTAATTCAGATTCTCTGTGTATTCCTTCACCTGTCTTTTGTAATCTGCTATGATATCGTCGATGCCCGCTTCCTTACATCTGCGGATAAACTCTTCCAGCTTGGCTTCCGTATTGTCCTGGAAGACGCCAAAACAGAAAGAAAAACGATATTCATTGAACAGCGCGTTCAAAACGGCAATCTCTGCCTCATATTGGGTTCCGTTGTAGCTGAAACCGCTCACAGGGAAATTATCCATTGAAACTTCCGCCGCAAGATATTTGTCCTGATATTTCTGCAGATCTTCATCAATCTTGGCAGAAGGATCATCGTTGTTCTGGATCCAGTACAGCCAGCCTCCCCATGGATAAGCCTCGGCTCTGGGCCCCAGGTCACGGGTATTGGTCTCGCGGTCAAGAATATAGTGTTCTCCTTCTATTCCGCCCATCAGAAGCAGATGCACTTCCTCATCATATTTCATGCAGTCAAGAACCACCGCAGACCTCTCCATCTTTTCGGAATATACCGGGAAGCAGGTGGTATACCCATAATAACCGCCTCTCATACTCACGCTTTTGTCGTCAAAGGAACAATCCAGGTAGACTACCTCCTTGCCTCTCTCCTTCATGGTCGCGCGCAGGCTGCTGGCGCCATAGGGATCCGACCCCATAACTGCGGATTTCCCCTCCTGGAAATTGTCATTGAGCATGGTTCCGTTTGCCATGATGTTGGCCGGGAAAACCCCCGCCTTGTTCCACTTTGCCATTTTCAGCACAAATTCCCTGTAATTATCGGTCTCTGCAAACCATTCCAGCTTGTCCGGGTCAAATGCCTCGTCCGTTCCGAGCTTGTCATAATCATAATTATACAACATCCAGGTTATGTTGCCGGCATCTATTCCGAAGGTGTGATACCCCAGCAGGTCACTGTCTAACGGATAGGTATTCTGAGGATTGAAAGCAAAAAGACCGTCATTGTCCCCTGCCGCAACAGCCAGCAGATATTCCTCCAGATCATCCATATTTTTGATGTCTTCCGCCTTGAAGCCATACTTATCCAGCAGATCCTGGGTTGTCACGAACCCGTTTCCGCCCAGCCAGGATGAGGCAGGAGGGATTCCATAGATCTTGCCGTCAAAGGTAGCTACCTCCCAGGACTCCTCCGGCTGATTCTGGTAGGTCAGCGGCATCCAGGTTTTCACAAACTCCATGTCAAAGGGAGTAAACGCCTCGCTTCTCACATAATCCGCAAAGCCCGTCCAGGAAGCGGCATAGATCATATCCACATCCTCGTCGCCGGTCAGGAAAAGGTTGTATTTGGTCTGAAAATCGGACCAGGGAACATGTACAAAATTTACCGTAGTATTGGTCTTTTCCTCAATCAGGGCAACTGCCTTCTGTGTAACGCTTTCCCAATCGGTTCCCAGCGATCCGATTACATAACAGTTTACCGTCTCATGCTCCGACAAGTCAAGAGCTGCCCAGGGATTGTCCGGATCCGCCTGCCCCTCCTGCTGCCCGTCGTTTCCCGGATCCTCCGCATTCCCGCTGTCGGAAGCGCCGGAGCTTTCCTGGTTTTCCGTCGGCTGAGAGCTGCTCTCCCCCTGTCCCTGGGGCCCGCACCCCGCCGCAGACAGTACCATGGTTCCTGCCAGCAACATTGCCGCCGTCTGTTTCCATAAACTTTTCTTTCTCATACTTAACCCTCCTTTATCCTTTCACTGCTCCGACCGTAAGTCCTTTTACAAAATGCCTCTGTATTACCGGATAGAGAAATATAATAGGCCCTGTAACGACACAGGTCATCGCCATTTTCATACCCGCCTGAGGGACGGTTTCATACATCACAGCATTCATTTCCCCCTTCGCCACAAGCTGCTTCAGCGCTTCTATGCTGCTGAGCATCTCCTGCAGGAAATACTGCAGACTCTGCATGTCCTTATTTGTGATAAACAACATGGAATTATACCAGTCATTCCAGTATCCCAGGGCGGAGAACAGCCCCAGCGTGGCCAGCAGCGGTTTCGACAGCGGCATCATCAGCCTGACATAGATCCAGAAATCGTTTGCTCCGTCCATCTTGGCCGATTCCACAATGTCGAAGGGAATGCTTTTCATAAAATTCTTGGAGATAATCATATTCCACACCGAAAATGCCATGGGCATTATCATCCCCAAATAGTTGTTTTTGAACCCCAGATACTTGGTACACAGAATATACCAGGGCACCATCCCGCCGCTGAACAGGGTCGTAAAGAAGAAGAACAGCGCAAAGGCGTTTCTCCAGGGAAAATCTTTTCTGGAGAGAACATACCCTGTCATGGTAGCCAGCACAATAGACAGACAGGTTCCTGTCACCGTGACAAAGATCGTATTCCGGTAGGAATACAGAATCCTGGTGGGATTTCGGAATACCCATCTATAGGATTCCAGCGAAAATTCCGAGGGAATCATCTGATACCCGTCCCGCAGCAGCGCCGACTCCGACGCAAAGGATGAAATAAAGATCAGGTAAAAGGGAATCAGGCAGGCCAGCCCAAACAGAAGCACCAGCAAATATCCCATCACGTTGAAGGCCACCCGATCCGATGACATCCTGATTCCCCGCTTCCTGCTTTTTTGCATTTTTTCAACTTTCTTCATATACCTGCCTCCTAAAACAGCGAGTAATCCGGGTCATATTTCTTCACCATCCAGTTGGCTGCAATAATGGTAAAGAAACAGAGGATCGACTGATAAAAGCCCGCCGCGCTTGCCATTCCCAGATTGCTGCTGGATACCATGGCCCGGTAAATGTACAGATCCAGAATATCTCCCACCTCCAGCAGCACGCTGTTGTTTCCGATCAGCTGATAGAACATTCCGAAGTCTCCCCGGAAAATATTGCCGATGGCTAACAGCATCATAATAATAATCGTCGGCTTCAGGCTGGGAATGGTAATATACCGGATCCTCTGCCAGATATTTGCGCCGTCAATCTCAGCGGCATCCACAATCTCCTGGTCCATCCCGGATATGGCCGCCAGGTAGACGATGGAGCCGTAGCCTGTCTGTTTCCAGGCCTTGAAAAATACCAGCAAAAAGGGCCATGGTGCAGCATTTACATAAATATTGAATTTTTCCAGTCCCAGGCTCTGCAGTACCTGATTGATAATGCCGGAGTCATATCCGAATATGGCGTCCACAATGGCGATCACCACAACCCAGGAGATGAAAAAGGGTAAAAACATAAAGGACTGAAATACCTTCTTGAACCATTTGCTCCCCAGCTCGTTGATGATAATGGCAAAGCCCACCTCCATGACCATTCCCACCGTGATAAAGGCTGCGTTATACAACAGCGTATTGCGCATGAGCGGCCACAGCTTGTCCGAGATAAAAAGAAATCGGAAATTCTCCAGCCCGCACCAGGGGCTTCCCAGAAATCCCTTACTGAAGCTGAATCTTTTAAACGCGACAATGATTCCGCCCATGGGAATATAGGAAAAAACAATCACATAGGCAATTGCCGGCAGCAGCATCAGGAGCAGAATTTTATTTCTCCGAACCTGTTTTACAAAATTTTTGATAACTCTCACCTCTCATTCTTCCGGGCTATGTAGACACTTCTGAAGCCGGCCAGATCATAGCGATGGGTTCTGGGATATGTCATTCCCACAAAGAAAATCCCCGCGTGATCCAGCGCCCGGTATCCTCCGCCGCACAGGGGAAGACACTCCCCCTCGGACCGGATCCACCGCCAGCCGTCGTAACCGCCCTCCGTCTCCTCGGGATACAGCATCAGGGAATACAGCAGCTCCGGTATCCTGAGCCCCGCTTCCGCCCTGATCTTATGGAAAGCACAGTTCCCTGTTGTTTCCCTTCCGCTGTCGCGCCGGGTGGTCAGCAGGATTCCCTCTCCGCCAGAGATATATCTCAGCGCGTCCGGAGCACCGGGCTCCGTCAGCTTCCCCTCCGGCGTGATACTTCTCCAGTACCTGCAATCCTCCCCCATGGTACAGTCTTCCTCCATCCACAACCCTTCCGGTATTATCTGTATCTCCCCCCCGGACAGACGCAGCCCCGCGTCCCACTCATTCAGATTACCCGTCAAGTCATAAATTCCGTCCCTGCTGTTGTTGTGGGACCAGGTGACAGGGCCGGAGCCCGTCCGCACCACGTTTCCCTCTCCGGGCTGGCCATGTTCTTCCCTGTTGAAAAAATCCACACAATTGTCGCTGTTTCCATGAGGCAGAAAACCTCTCTTTTTTGCCTCTAGGGCAATGGCCGCCCTCAGGGCGAAGGGAGACAGATTCCATCCCGCCCCCTTGGAACGGCAGGCCTGTACCGCCTGTTCAAAGTTCATACCGTAGGCCGGACTTCTCAGCGGCAGCGAATACCCTCTGCCATCGATCAGGATATTCTGAAACTTGGAAACATAGATCTCCTCCTGTGCCTCTCCCCCGGCATAGAATGCCAGATGCACAATGTCCGTCCCTTCCTTGAGCACATCGCTGTTCCTGAACGCGCTGATTTTCACCATGACGGAGGGCAGCCCCCATTCATCCACCAGAACCGTATTGCTCCCTCCTGACAATATCTCCACCGCCGCCCGGAAGTCCTGCAGATGCTCCTGCGACCAGGGTTTTCCGGGATTTTCCCCGGAAAATACCTCCTCCAATCTTCTGTTCACTCCTGTGTAGGCCTCTCTTTTTTCCATGTTTTCCTTTCCTCCACCGGGATTATGCCTTCTCTTATCCTTCTGTATTTTATGTATATCATTATAAAGAATCTGCGGATTTATGCGTAATATATTGGACGATATTAACAATCAAATGGAACATATTTTACTTTTTTTGTAAAATATCAATAAGGTGTTTTTTCCACAGGAACCAATTGTTGACATTTGAAAACAGGAGGAATTATGCTACAATAGACAAACAGACAAAGCTGCTGCAGAATGAGGATGCTACTATGTTAAGAAGAGATAATGTACCATTTTATATGGAAATGACTGCCTGCGATACCCTTTGCGGCCTGCACAGCCTCAGCGGACAGGATACAGGAACAGAAAACCAGCTGATCTATGTGGCCAATGGCTGCTGCCGGGTCAATCTTCCAGACAAGGATATCCGGCCCGCCTATCGGAATATCATTTACCTCCACAGGAACGTAAAATACGATCTGGAGGTTCCGGAGGGTGAGACCAACCTTGTTTATCGGATTCATTTCCTGCCCTCTGCGGATCCGGTTCACCTTGACCTGGATTCCATGTGCAGAAACAGCGATACCATGGACGGCTTCATGCACTACAGGAACCGTTACTGCTTTCTGATCGATCAGGAAAATATTGCTTCCACCATAAACGAACTGATTCGGGAATTTCATGGCTCCTCCCCCCAGCGGAACAGTATGATAACGGCCCTCCTCACCATATTGTATATCAAAATGGCCCGCTCCTTCTTTACAAAACGAAAAGCCGCAGGGATCTCCTATATCAGTCTGGCAAAAAAATATATCGCGGAACACAGCAGCGATCCCATGACCATCCAGCAGATCGCTGATAATGTAGGAATCAGCCGCTCCCATCTGGAATCCCTTTTTTCAAAATATGCAGGCCGCAGGATCACCACCCACATTAATACGGTCCGGGTAGACAGAGCTGCCGCCCTGCTGACATTAACGAGAAAAGACGTGCTGGAAATTGCCCTGGAAGTAGGCTATGAAAACCGCCAGCACTTTGCCAGAGAATTCCGACGCCGTTACAGCGTATCCCCAAGCCAGTACCGAAAGCTGTACGGAACCCCGGAGCTTTCGGGAACACAGCCTTCCGGCGGCACAAAGCAACCCCCGGAAAGCTGATATTCTCAGGTTTCCGGGGGGTGTCCGCCCGTCAAATCATCCGGCTGTCGGCGCCGTGATCTCTGCTCCGACTCTGTCCTTTCACAATACTCCTTACAGAGTACCCTGGGTGAACAGGCTCTTCACATGCTGTACCTCTTCGTCCGTTGCCTTGCTGGCGGGAACATAGTAGGATTTTTCTCTCGCGATGTTATACAGCTCCTCCTGTGACTGCTCACAGGCATTACGCATCTGCTTCAGGGTCGCCTTCAGCTCCTTGTTTTCGGACTGGGCGATCATTCCCGCATAGCGGGTCAGTTCTCCGTTGATACCGGCAAGGGTATCTGCCACCATAGTTTTTTCCTGCATGCCTTCTTCTCCTTAACCCAAAAATTTCATAAGCTGCTGCTTATTATCCATAGCCGACTTAGCGCCTTTTTCAAAAAACTGCCTGACCTGTGGGTCTGTGGCCTCCTTCGCATAGGCCTGCATCTTGCAGTGCGTGGTGTCAAAACCACCGATCAGATGACGCAGATTCTGTAAATCCAGTTCTGAAATATTGCTCATTTTCATAGCCTCCTTCTGCCTTTTTGGTTGCAGAATTAGTGTGAGCAGTTTCGACTTGGAATATTCAGCTTCAATTTTTTAACAGGTTCAGATAAAGTCTGCAAAAACAGATACTGCCAACACCGTCAGAATCCCTGTCACAACAATGGAAAGACTGCTCATGGCGCCCTCCACCTCCCCGAGCTCCATGGCCTTTGAGGTGCCCAGCGCATGCGCTCCGGTTCCGATGGCAAGCCCTTTTGCCACCGGCTCCTCAATCCGAAACAACTTGCAGACTGCTTCCGCCAGGATCGCTCCCGTAATTCCGGTGATACAGATAGCCGCGATGGTCAAAGCGGGAATTCCTCCCATCTTCTCGGATACTCCCATACCGATAGCCGTGGTAATGGACTTGGGCAAAAGCGTCACATACTGTTCATGAGTCAGACCAAAAACAATACTCAACACAAAAATGCTGCCCATGGCCGCTGCCACGCCGGCAACAACTCCGCCCAGAATCGCCGCCGGATACCTCTTCAAAAGATTCAATTGCCGGTAGAGCGGCACCGCCAGGCTTACTGTGGCAGGCGTCAGAAAATACTGGATATAATCCGCACCTTTTTTGTAGCTGTCATACTCAATGCGGAAGACCAGCAGCACGGTAATAATCATCATCGTCGCAATCAGAAGCGGATTGGCAACCGAAAGCTTTGTCTTCTTTTTTACCCAAAGTCCGGCCTCATAACAGACACACGTCAGGGCTGCTCCAAAAAATGCAGATTCTGTCAAAATTTCATTCATCGCTGTCCCTTCCCGGATTCCTCCGGCTATCCCGGCAGGACACTTCCTCCACACCCTGCACTTCCTCCCGGGTACGCTTTCCGCCTGCCACGATGCAAGGCTCAGGCTCTTTTCCCTCTTCCAGGGAGTTCTGCCGGCCGTTCACCCTCCAAGGCTCAGGCTCCTTCCTCACCTCTTCCAGGGAGTTCTGTTGGCCGTTCACCTTCCAAGACTCAGGCTCCTTCCTCACCTCTTCCAGGGAGTTCTGCCGGCCTTCCACCTTCCCACGACGCATAAGCCTCTGCGTCACTCTTCCTGTCACTGCCATAATCAGTATGGTGGTGGTAATGCTGATGACAAACAGTGGTACCAGCATCTGCCGCAGCGCCTCCACATTGGCAATCAGCCCCACCGTAGGCGGCACAAACAGAATGGGCATAATTTCAATCAGAAAATCAGCCCCATCCTCCACCTTTTCCAGAGGAATGACCTTTGTCACAAGCCCAATCAGCATCAACAGGAGACCATAGACACTTGCTGCGACAGGCAGCGGAATCAAGATTTCCATCAGCTCCGCCAGAAAAGAAATCGTCATAATAACCGCAAGCTGCTTCATCAGTTTCATAGCACTGTCCCCGTCATAGCTGATGCCTCACCACACCGTACTCGTCATCCAGTCGAAAATAGGGACACTCCCTCTGATCTCCCGTCAAAAAGCGGTACATCTCATCCTCGTCCAGGTTTACCAGACAAGAATAGCACTCATAATCCTCGTCATACACATAGTTGACACATGCGTCACAATTTGAAGCCGCCATGAAATTTTCTTCCTTTCTTACAATTCACGCCCTTCTTTCCTTCCGGACAAACGTTCCGTCAAAGACGCTCTTCCCTGTGCAGATACGCGTAGATCTCCCGTTTGGACACACCCCGATCCCTTGCCACCTGTTTCATGGCAGTTTTACCGTCCATACCCTGCCCCTCATAGCGGGCCATATGCTCCTCGATGCTCAGGCTCTCCCAGGACAAAATTTCCTCCTGCCGTTTCTCCTCCCGGCTCTTACCCTCAATGACCAGCACATACTCTCCCCTTGGTTCCTGACTCTTATAGTATTCCAGGGCACCTTCCAGAGTAGTCGGCATCACTGTCTCAAATTTTTTCGTCAGCTCCCTGCACAGGGTTATCCTCCGCTCTCCAAGCGCCTCATACAGTTCCTCCAGTGTACGCACAAGGTGATGCGGCGCCTCATACAGAATCATGGTACGGCTCTCCCCGGAAAGCTCCTCCAGAATCTGCTTTTTTTCCTTCTTTTCAACCGGCAGAAAGCCTTCAAAACAAAAACGCCTGGTGGACAGACCCGACAGGGTCAACGCAGTGATGCAGGCCGCCGGCCCCGGAAGACTGGTGACGGGCACATTGTTTTCGTGACACATACTCACCAATACCTCTCCGGGATCGGAAATAGCCGGAGTTCCCGCATCCGTAATCAACGCGATGTTCTGCCCGGTCTGCAGCTGTCCCACCAACTGCCTCGCCTTCTCCACCTTGTTATACTCATGATAGCTTGTCATGGGAGTGCGGATTTCAAAATGAGTTAAAAGTCTGATGCTGTTGCGTGTGTCCTCCGCCGCGATCAGATCCACCGCCCGCAGGGTCTCCACCACACGCGGCGTCATATCCTGCAAATTCCCGATGGGTGTTGCGCACAAGTATAATGTTCCCGACACGGTTGTCACCTCCTGTTCCTTTCCTGTCGCCCTGTTTCCCGGTATGCTCCCCGCCATGGACTGTTCCTCAATAACCATATATCTCGTAAATCTCCGGCATGTATACCCCCGGCTCCCGGTACACAATCAGCGGCTTCTCCACAGTCATCCGGGATCTTCCTCCCCGCACTGCCTCGATCAGCACCATATTCGGCTCCTTATCCACATAGGGATAAACCAGCTGCATACGCTTCGGTTCCAGCTGAAACCGTACCAGCGTGGTCATTATTTCCGCCAGACGAAAGGGACGATGCACCAGAAAAAAGTGTCCTCCCGGCTTCAGAAGCTTTCCGGTCTGGGCTGCCACATCCTCAAAGGTACAGAGCAGCTCATGACGGGCCACGGCCTTGGGTGCATCCGGATTTACGATTCCATGACGGCCTATCATATAGGGTGGATTACAAGTGATACAATCAAAAGAAGCAGACTGGAAAATATTGTCTGCCTCTTTAATATCTCCGGTTACAATGTCTATCTTGTCCGTCAGTCCATTCAGTTCCACACTTCTGGCCGCCATGTCGGCGCTCTCCGGCTGGATCTCCAGCCCGGTAAGATGTGCACAATGGTATTTAGCCTCCATGAGAAGAGGAATAATCCCCGTTCCCGTACCCAGATCCAGAAGCCTGTCCTCCTGCCTTGCACGGGCAAATCCTGTCAGCAGCACCGCATCCATCCCGAAGCAGAACTTCTCCGGGTTCTGAATGATCCGATAGCCGTTCCGCTGCAGTTCATCTACTCTCTCATTGTCCTTCAGACTGATTGTCATCGTGTCCTGACTGTCCTTCCTGTCTCTGTCTGTTATTCTGACCTTGATTGTATCTGCCGCGGCCATGCTGTCTCTGATCGCCCTCCTGACGATGCCCGTCCCACTGGCGGTTCCGGTTATCCCGGCGCTGTCCGCCCTCCTGACGGTCTCTTCCCTCACGACGCTGCTCGCCGTTCTGGTACTCTCTTCCCTCATGGCGCCGCTCGCCGTTCTGGTACTCTCTTCCCTCATGACGCCGCTCACCGTTCTGGTATTCTCTTCCCTCACGACGCCGCTCGCCGTTCTGATATTCTCTTCCTTCCCGGCGCTGTCTTCCGTTTCGGTATTCCCTTCCTTCGCCGTTCTGACAGTCGTTTCCCTCCTGGCCTTCTCCTCCCTCTCGGTACTGTTCGCCGTTCTGGTACTCTCTTCCTTCCCGGCGCTGCTCGCCGTTCTGGTATTCTCTTCCCTCACGGTACTGCTCGCCGTTCTGGTACTCTCTTCCTTCCCAGCGCTGCTCGCCGCCTCGGCGGTCTCTTCCTTCACGACGCTGCTCACCGTTCTGACGGTCTCTTCCCTCACGGCGCTGTTCATTCCCCTGCCTGCCGCGTCCTTTTCCGCCCTGTCTCTGTTCGTTCTCCTGCTGTCCGTCGCCTTCACGGCCCTCATGCTGCTCTTCCTTCTCCAGCTTTTCCAGCTCGCGCAGCTCTTCCCGGGACAACTCCATCTTCTCCCTTTTGCCATGTCTGCGTCGAAACTGCAGTCTTTCTACAGGATATTCCTTGATCTCCTTTGCATCCCCGTCCATTACCACCACCTTTACAAGCTGCCGCAGAACGTTGACACTCTGTACCTCTCCCTTCAGCCCATCATCGGTGGCCACAAAATCTCCCACGCCAGGAAGCCGCCGGTTTAACTCCTCGTAGGTCTCCTCCTCGTTTTTCAGACAACACATCAGCCTGCCGCAGACCCCGGAAATCTTCGTGGGATTCAGGGACAGATTCTGCTCCTTCGCCATCTTGATGGAAACCGGAATGAAGTCTGCAAGGTAACTGTGACAGCAAAGCGGCCGCCCGCAGATACCAATACCGCCCACGATCTTCGTCTCATCCCTGACGCCGATCTGCCGCAGTTCAATCCTGGTCTTGAACACACCGGCCAAATCCTTCACCAGTTCCCGGAAATCAATGCGGCCGTCCGCCGTAAAATAAAACAAAACCTTATTGTTGTCAAAGGTATACTCCGCATCAATGAGCTTCATATCCAACTCATGCTTTTTGATCTTTTCAAGGCATACGCGGAAGGCATCCTTTTCCTTTATTTTGTTATTTGCCTCCTGCTCATGGTCTCTCTCGTTGGCAATCCGGATCACCGGCTTCAAAGGCTGGACTACCTTTTCATCTTCAACCTCCGTAATCCCGGTCATCACGGTTCCGAATTCTATTCCTCTTGCCGTCTCAACGATCACATGATCGCCCCTCTTTATTTCAAAATTCAGAGGATCAAAGAAATAAATCTTTCCCGCCGTTCTGAATCTTACGCCAATTACTCTCGTCATCTATCTACCTCCCGCGCGCTTCTGCACGCATCAACGCAATACTCCTGCACGCTCCCGGCGCGCTCTATATCAATTTAACACAAGCAGGACAAAAAAGCCACTGTTACATTTTACCCCTTTTCCTGTATTGTCATCATCAAAAGCTCCATAGTCAATTCAAAATTGACGTTTGCATCCAGACGGCGCTTGGCCGTATCCAGCGCCCGGATGACCTGCTCAATCCCTTCATAGCTGCTTCTCTGCGCCGTTTTCCGCAATGTTTGAATCTCATCCCGGAACACCAGATGATTTACGTCGTTGGTTGCCTTGAACAACAGCACATCCCGATACCAGATCGCACAGATATCCAGATAGTCATTGATCTCCAGCTTATACTCTGTTATTTTTTTGATTGCGGCTATGATTTCATTGAGTTCCATATCCTGTATGTATTTCAGAAGCGAAATCGCCTCCGCCTTAACATTTTCAAAGTCCTCGCTGGAAGCCAGCGCCTTGGCCCTTCCCACATTTCCCCGGGCAAAAGCTACACAAACCTCCGCCTTGTAATCGGGAATCTGCAGCTGCTCCATCAAATATTTTTTTACCAGCTCGTCCGCCACCGGTTTCATGTTCAACACAACGCAACGGCTCAAAATGGTTGGAAGAAGGGAGTTAACGTTGGCTGTCAGAAGCAGGATAACCGCATAGGCCGGCGGCTCCTCCAGGGTCTTCAGAATCGCGTTCTGGGCCTGGGGCGTCATCTTTTCCGCCTCATTGATAAGATAAATCTTATAGGCGCCGCTGTAGGGCTTGATGGCCACATCATTATTCACCTGCGTGCGGATATCTTCCACGCTGATGGTGTTAGGTTTTTCATGCGTCACCCGGATAATATCCGGATGATTGTCGGAAAGAGCCTGTTTGCAGGAACGACACTCCTGGCAGGGCTCAATCTCCCCCTTTTCGCACTGCAGCGACATGGCGAACATCCGGGCAATAAATTCCTTACCCGAAGATTTTTCGCCGTTTATGATATAGGCATGAGAAACCTTCCCCGTAGAGATCGCATTTCTCAGCTGCTCCTTGATCTGTTCCTGTCCGACAATATCCTGAAATCCCGCCATATCGATCCCTCTGCTCCTTCCGTAGCCTGCCGTGCACCCTTATCCGTCTCCGTATTCCATGTAAAAGTCCTAAGTAAAGATATCCAGCAGCAATCCTCTGATCTCTCCTATTTTGTTCAGGATCGCCAGATTGTCCTTCTCATCCTTCATCAGCTCCTGTGCCAGCTGATCCAGATTTTCATCCACAAGGCGAATAATACCGTACACCCGGTGTCTTCCCCGCCGATCCAGAAAATTTTCTCTGGAAAAAGAATGGGAATGTGTCACCACCTCGTTCAGAAATTCCTTCACAAGCCCGCGGTAATGCTTCATATCCTTTACATCCCTGCGCTTTGACAACCTTTCGCCCTGCATGGTAATCTCTTCCATCAGCCCCTGGAGTCTGGCCTGCAGCTCGGATTCCTCAATATGGCTGGCAAGCATAAACTTAAAGGTTCCGTCCGTGGGTTGGGCACTCTGCGTCTGTTCAATCGGCGCCGCCTGGCTGACCTGATTTACCTTGATCTCCATCTGCCTGCTCTCCCTTCATCCCCTCCGAATTTCCGCCGCTGTCGCACCCGATCTCCGCCGCTATGTACTTCCTGATCTCCTGAAGACACCTTACCAGATCGTCATTGACAAAACATCTGGTGATTCCCGCTTCCCGGATTTTTTCCGTGGAAAAATCTGCGCTGTCCGCCAGAAATCTGCGGCACATCTCCTCATAGCCCGGCTTTTCCTGCTGCCTCTCCCGATCCAGTGCTCTCTGAAGCCTGTCTCCGTCATCTAATTCTATCATTACGGGAACGATTCTGTCTCTTCCAAAATAATCCTGAAGCTGCCGGTATGCCTCCAGCGTACCGATCATAATATAGCTGTCTTCTTCGTTGATCTGACCGTCGTCCACCGTAAAATATCTCCACAGGCCATAAAAGGTATGATACTCTCTGCTCTCAATTATTTTTTTCTGCTCTTGCAGACGGCGGAAGCCGACGTCATCGGTAAAAAAATATTCGGCGCCCTCCCGCTCTCCGCTGCGAACAGGTCTGGTAGTATAAGGCACAATGCTCTTCAGCTCCGGAGAGCCGCCTTCCAAAAGCCTTTTATAGATCGTATCCTTCCCCGTGGAGCTCTTCCCCATCAGGCAAATTATCTTCCCCATGAGACTCAGTTTACCTCTACCACATGTATCATATTCGTTGTGCCTGCGGTTCCAAGCGGCACTCCTGCAGTAATTACAACAATATCCCCCGTCTTTGCATAACCCGCCCGTTTTGCCGCTGCAACGGCGTCTGCGAACAACGCGTCCGTATTGCTCTCCTTCTTTATCATGAGAGGGCTCACACCCCAGAGCAGATTCAGCTGATGAAACACTCTGTCGTTTACCGTACAGCCAATGACGGGACACTTGGGCTTAAATCGGGAAATAGCCTCCGCGGTAAAGCCTGACATCGTAACCGTGATAATTGCCGCCGCACCCAGATCCATGGCTGCGGTACAGGTTGCATAAGCGATGGCGGTGGTGATATCCGTCTTGTCTCCCTCGTCATTGCGGCGCATTCTGGAACGGTAGTCAATATCTTTTTCGGCACTTTCCGCAATTCTGGCCATGGTTTTTACCGCTTCCACCGGATATTTTCCCGCAGCACTCTCACCTGAAAGCATGATTGCGGTAGTTCCGTCATAAATGGCATTGGCGATATCCGTAGCCTCCGCCCTGGTAGGCCTGGGGTTTCGGATCATGGATTCCAGCATCTGGGTGGCAGTGATAACATGCTTTCCCTGTGCATTGGCAAGCTTAATCATCTTCTTCTGCAGGACAGGAACCTCTTCCATGGGGATTTCCACTCCCATGTCCCCTCTTGCAACCATAACGCCGTCGGAGGCCTCCAGAATTTCCTCAAGGTTCTGGATTCCCTGCATATTTTCAATTTTGGCGATTATCTTCATATCGCTGCCATGGCTCTTCAGGATCTCACGCACAGCCAGAATATCTTCCTTACATCTGGCGAAGGAAGCGGCAATAAATTCATAGCCCATCTCCACACCAAACAGGATATCCTCCATGTCTACATCGCTGATATAGGGCATGGAGAGAACGGCTCCCGGCACATTGACGCCCTTGTGGTTGGAAACCCAGCCTCCGTTTACGACACGGCAGACAATCTCCTCCCCTCTGATCTCCTCCACACACATCTCGATCAGACCGTCGTCAATCAGAATTGTTGTTCCGACAGAAATGTCATTTTTCAGATTTTTATAGGAAATAGCCGCTTTATCGGCGGTTCCCAACACTTCCTCCGTGGTGAGAATAAACTGATTACCGGTGACAAGCTCTGCCCTTCCGCCCTCAAAGTCCCGCAGACGAATCTCCGGCCCCTTGGTATCCAGCAGCGTTGCAACCGGAAGCCCAAGTTCCTCCCTGACCTTCAAAACGCGCTGAAACTTCACCTTCTGTTCCTCATGCGTCCCATGGGAAAAATTGAATCTGGCCACATTCATTCCCGCCAGCATCAACTCCCGCAGACGCTCCTCCGACTCGCTTGCAGGTCCTATCGTACATACTATTTTTGTTTTTCTCATCCTATTTTCCTTCCTTCCCGCCCTGATATACCGACCTGATCACACCTGGTTGAAAATAATTCGGTCAGCCTCCGGCGGGCTAAAACTCATTCTTCAGACATTGCGGCCTTAAGCTCAATCGCTGCGAACCAGCACTTTGATCAGAGGTCTTCCTCCGTGCATCTCGATTCCCTGAACCGGCAGTCCTTGCTGTAACAGGCAAATCAAATTGCTGCACAGCTCCCTGGTTATTCTTTCCCCGGGCACGAGCAACGGAATACCCGGCGGATACAAATTTACAAATTCCCCCGCAAGCCTTCCCGGGCTTTCCTCCAGAGCGAGCGCTTCCTTCTCCCTGTCCCAAGCCTGGGCAAGCCGCAGACAGGCCACGGGAATCTCCTTACCGCTGACACCCGGGCTGGCTGGCTCGATTTCATGTTTGTCGGTGACGCCCGGGACAGCCGCCATCTCCCCGTCTATCTCCAGAAGAGCCGCCTCCAGCCTTGCATATCCCTCCGTGCTGTCCCCCAGAGTAAACATTGCAAGCACATAGCTCTCCGCCGCCATCTCGACCTGCAAATGATATTTATTTAAGAGGAGATCATACAGCTGCTTCCCGGTCAGAGACGTGCCCTTTACGGAAATCACAAGCTTTCCGATATCCTGTTTTTCCCGGTCAAAGGGCAAAAACCTCAGATAACGGCACCTCCTCAGGTTTGTCAACAATTTCTTATATTGCCTTTCAAACGCTTCATATGCTTCTTCCCCATTCTCCTGCACATAGCAGAGCGCGTTATCTATGCTTGCCATCAAAGGGTAGGATGGGCTGCTGGTCTGATAAATATGCAGAAAACGCTTCAACAGTTCCCTGTCGATCAATTGCCCGTTTACATGCAGAAGCGCGGTCTGTGTCAGCGCCGGAAGTGTTTTATGTGTACTCTGAATCACCAGATCCGCACCTGCCTGACAGCTGTTTTTATGCACTCTGTCATTCAATCCCAGATGCGCTCCATGGGCTTCATCCACAATCAACGGAAGACCCCTGGCATGAACTACCCTCGCGATTTCCTCCGTATCGGCAATTCTGCCCTCATAGGTGGGCGACACCACAAGCACCGCGCCGATATCGGGTTCCTTCTGCAGGGTATTCCTTACCTGCCCGGCTGTCACAGCTTCAAACAAATCAAATTCCCCCAGCCGTTCGGGATAAAGATAAGACAATTTCAGATTCCTCAGGTATGCTCCATGATATGCAGACTTATGACAATTCCGTGCCATAAGGATATGCCCACCATAGGGAACCGCCGCGCTGACGGCGCTCAAGATACCGGCAGTGCTTCCGTTAACAAGATAAAAGCTCTCCTCCGCCCCGCAGAGCCGTGCCGCCTTTTTCTGAAGATCTCTCAGTATCCCCTCCGGCTGATGCAGATTATCAAAGCCATCTATTTCCGTGATATCCAAACTGCATAGCTCCTCTGGCAACTGTCCACAGGTCCTGCGCTTATGTCCGGGCATGTGGCAGGGATATATGTCGCCGGCGCTGTAAGTCGCCAGTCTGTCAAATAACCGCTCCACCTCAATCCTTCCTCAGCTTCTGGAGCACCGCCCCGTGCCCCCTGTGCATATGAAGAGTTTCCATCAGCGAACACCACTTATCCGCCGCAGTGACAATCCATGCTTCCCTGCACATGGGCGGCGTCATAGTCAGCGGCCACATATGCTTTCTGATAATATCCTTTTCCCTCTTTGTGAGCCTGTACTCCCTGGCTGCATTTCTCAGCGCTGTACCCGGATGATAAAAACCATGCAGCTTATGCGGATGTTCCGGATCCGGCTTATGCCAGTCGTACAGGAAATAATCATGAAGCAGTGCCCCTCTCACCAATTCCCTCCTGCTGCAGCGGATATGAAGCCTTTCGCTCAACGCAAGGCTGTATCTTGCCACATTCATCACATGGCTGTTCACCGTTACGTTTCCGTGTTGAATGTGTTCTCTTGTACGGAGAAAATTCCTGGATTTTAAAATATCCGGTGCGTCCGACCTGATCTCCCGCTGAATCGCCCGAAAACGTTCCAGCTTTCTCTTCCAGACCTCCGCTTCCCGCCTTGTACGATGTCTATAATTCCTGTAATTCATAGTTCCCCCATCTGCTTTGTGATTATTACTGATCCTGGGTCTGACCCTGATCCTGCTCTGCGCTGTTGCTCAGCGTTGGCTCCTCCTGACTCAGCAGCTCTTCCTCTGTCAGTGCAGACCCTTCCACCGGAACACTCAGCGGGTCTACCTCATAATAATAGCATACCACAGGAGAGCCTTTGAATACATATTCATAAATCTGTGACGCCGCACTTAAAGGCAGATTGATACAGCCGTGAGAGCCATGCTCTATATATATTGTCCCACCGAAATTCACACGCCAGGTTGCGTCGTGCATACCATAATTTCCAAAGAAAGGCATCCAGTAATTTACCGGTGTCTCGTAGTCTGCTCCGCGCAGCACTGCATTTGTCGTCTTATAAGACAAACCGAATATTCCCTCCGGTGTCACGCAGCCGGGTGTGGAATTCATTTTCCCGGATACAAAGTCTGTCTCCAAAACAACAGCTCCATCCTGATACACATAGAGATGTTGATGGGTCAGATCAGCTTCAATATAGGAATCTCCTATATCATTTACGCCCTTATCCTGCCCTTTGGCACTGTATCTTGGCTCCTTCTTTACATCGCTTCCCTGATAAATCAACTGAAGCAGCTCCTGGGTCTCCGCTTCCACATCTGTCTTCCAACCATAATTGGGACTTTTCAGTGATAACTCAATTCCCAGAGAAGTAGTGAACTTTTTCCGCTTTCCGTATGTATCAAACTCTTTTGCCTGCTTCTTTACAAAACCTGCTACAGCTTCCTCATCCAGCCTGGGCTCACCCTCTTCTATTGTGATCCAATCCCTGAGTATTTCCCCGTCCAACAGCACCTCATTGCCATTCCAGTCGTAAAGAACTCTCGTGCTCAGCCAGGTGTTGGCTTTCTCCACCGCATCAGTCAACTTTTTATCTGTTCCCCTGACATTCGCCTCGGTATAACAAAGCATTTCCTCCAGATCCACGGTAATCTCATGGGTGTTCAGCTTATCGGCCACACACTGAATCGTCTTCTCCATGTCAAGCTCTGTTCCCGGCTCCTCATAGACAATCTCATACCCATTTTTTGCGTCGGAATAAGAACCGATATATGCATCCTTGGGCGGCGTCATATTTTTTTCCTGACATGCTTCCCAAGCCTCTACGGATTCCTTCAGCTTTTCTTCACTGAAGGCTACACCCTGCACAAGCGAATAGCTCTCCTGCTTCTTTCCAAGATAAACCATAGGCCATGTAAACGGATTCTGCTCCTTTAATACATCTCCCACGCCGCTCGCCGTGTCCGCGTAAGTCAGCGCAATATCCTCCGCCCGAATCGTACCAAGCAAGGCTCCTGACTCACCTGTAGCGTGATCGCGCCCTGTAACCGCAAGAGAATAGTCCAGAATCTGAGCATCTATCAGACGCACCACAGAGGCCGCATCCAGGTTTCCGCATACTACACCGTTAATACTCGTATTCGGGAAAAAATGTGTTCTGTAAAAAAATGCAATGCCGACATAGGCCGCAGCCAGCAGGCATGCAGCCGTGAGCAGAACAATAAGCGCAGGCTTTCCTGTGCGGCGCTTTTTTCCGCCTGTCTCCTCCATCAATTCCGATTCTTCCCCAGGGCTTTCCTCATTCAGCACATTTTGTATTTTTGTTGTCTGCTTTTCTGTCAGTCTTGATTCAGAGTTAACTTTGGAATCCTCACCCTCTTGCCTTATGTTCTTTGTTTTTTCTTTAACTTCTTTCGCCTTTTTCTTCTTTTGTTTTGCTTTTTGTTTTACCTCTTTTGTACCCGACTCTGCTTCTTCCGGCTTTTCCTTTGCTTCTTTCGATTCCTGACCAGCTTCTTTCAGCTTTTCCTCTGCCTCTTTTGCTTCCGTCCCGGACTCTTCTGTATCTTCCTCTGCCTCTTTTGATTCCAGTTTGGCTTCTTTCAGCCTTTCTTTTGCTTCTCCTGCTTCCGCTCCGGGCTTTTCCTTTGCCTCTCCTTGCCCCTGCTCCGCCTCTTCTGGCTTCTGCACTGTCTCCTTCATTTTCATGTCAGTTATATTTTTGTTCTCCTCCGAACTGATTGGGGAATTCGTCTTATCCACGTCCGTCTGCTCGCCCCTGATTTCTTCCTTTGTAATAATTTCTTTTGTCTGTTCAGCTTCCATGAATTCTTCTCCATCCATACTCATTACCGCATTTACATATACACAGGTATTATATCATGGCTTTATTCAAAAAAATAGCGCAAAAAGTCTTAAAATTACGCAAAAATGAAACACAAAAAAACCTTATAAACACTGATTACAATGTCTATAAGGCTTCCTGCCCAGAACCGGAATCGAACCAGTGACACGAGGATTTTCAGTCCTCTGCTCTAC
>CAJUJU010000057.1 GCA_910586835.1 uncultured Acetatifactor sp. | reverse complement strand
GAATAATTCTCTTGGAATTTTCAGGGTTGCATTACTGTTTATTTGTCAAAGAGCAACTGGTGAATATTGTATATCCACCGGAAAACCAAAGTACCGTTTTCCAACGGAGAAGGAGGGATTTGAACCCTCGCGCCGCTATTAACGACCTGCACCCTTTCCAGGGGTGTCCCTTCGACCTCTTGGGTACTTCTCCAAGCAAGTAGAATCAATCATTTCTATATAATGATGAGGGGTCTTCCCTGTCCCTCAAGCGGAGAGAGTGGGATTCGAACCCACGCGCCCTTGCGGACAAACGGTTTTCAAGACCGCCTCGTTATGACCACTTCGATATCTCTCCAAGCGTCGCCACCGTCTCAACGGCAAAAATCATTCTAGCAAAAAGGCTCTTTTCTGTCAACACTTTTTTTACAAAAAATACAAAAAATTATAAATATGTTACAGTAACCCCTTCATGACCTCCAGATCTTCCGCGGTAGTCACCTTTATATTGCGGTAATCCCCCTGCACAAGCCGTATTTTTACGCCGCCGTAGCAGCGCACCACACTCACGTCATCCGTCACCCAGGCCAGTCTCTCCCGCCCGTCTCCCTGCTCCAGCTCCTTTGCCATCTTCCGGAATGCCGGAAGCAGAATCTCCTGCCGGAATGCCTGGGGTGTCTGTACGTTCCACACATATTTCCTGTCCGGCGTTTCCCGCTCAAACCCTTCTCCGTCGGAAATCGTGACCGTGTCCTTGGACGGCACCGCCGCAGTACATGCACCGTACTTTACGGCTTCCAGAAAACACCGCTCCAGAAGCTCTTCCGTCAAAAACGGCCGCGCCCCGTCATGAATCATAACTATCTCCGGAGAAACATCCTGTCTATCCGATCCTTTCTCCGCTGCCTGCAATCCCTTCCAGACAGATTCATAACGTTCCTGTCCTCCCGCCACAATCGCACGCACCCTGGAGAAGCTTCCCGCTTCAACAATACATTCCCTTACATAGGAAATGTCTCCCTGGGGCACCACAAGAATACAGTCATCCGCTACTTTTGACTTCTCCAGAATACTCAGCGGATACCACAGCAGGGGCTTTCCTCCAATCTCCAGATACTGCTTTGGCTTATCCGTCCCCATTCTTTTCCCGCTGCCGCCGGCAAGCAAAATTACCGTACAGTAAGGCTTCTTTCCTTCCGCCGCATCTCCCATACTCCCCCCCATGCCGCTCTTGGCGACTCAAATAGATCTGAAAAACGCTGTCTTGTCAAAGCTTTAAATTCGGCACCGCGTTCAGATCATACCCGTGGCATACACCCCTTTTATATTCATAGTAACCGGCTGCACCTATCATCGCCGCATTATCCGTGCAGTATCGCGGCGAAGGATAAAAGAATTCGATTCCTCTGGCGGCACATTCCTGTTCAAAAGCCCTTCTGAGGGAGGAATTGGATGCAACACCTCCTGCGATGGCAAATTTCCGGCAGCCCAGACTCTCCGCCGCGTGCAGGGAATGTTCTGTCAGCACATCCGTCACGGCCTTCTGGAAGGAAGCCGCAACATCCGCCCGGTTTACTTCCTCCCCTTTCATCTGACAGGAGTTGAGATAATTCAAGACGGCGGACTTCAGACCGCTGAAGCTGAAATCATACTCATTCTCTGCAACCTTTGCCCTGGGAAAGGGAATCGCATCGGGATTTCCTTCCCTGGCAAGGCTGTCTATCTTAGGCCCTCCTGGATATCCCAGGCCGATTGCCCTTGCCACCTTGTCAAACGCTTCCCCCGCCGCGTCGTCCCTGGTTCTTCCAATGATGTCATATTCCCCGTAATCACGGACATTCACAAGATGGGAATGTCCTCCGGAAGCCACCAGACATAAAAAGGGAGGCTCCAACTCCCTGTGTTCGATATAGTTTGCACTGATATGTCCGCTGATATGATGCACCCCCACCAGCGGGATCCCCGTGGCAAAGCTGATCGCCTTCGCCTCCGCCACCCCTACCAGCAGAGCTCCCACCAGTCCGGGCCCATAGGTCACGGCAATGGCGGTGATATCCGAAAGACCCACTCCCGCGTCCTCCAGCGCCTGCTCAATCACCTGATTTATTTTTTCGATATGTTTTCTGGATGCGATCTCCGGCACTACTCCGCCGAACCGGGTGTGCAGTGCAATCTGTGTATAAATAACGTCGGACAGCACCTCTCTGCCGTTTTTCACCACAGAGGCCGCTGTCTCGTCACAGGAACTCTCAATCGCCAGGATCAGAGTATCTTCCCTATTAAGCTGCTCCAAACCGCCTTCCTCCAAATCACTTATTTCCTTTGTATGCTTCCCAGCCATAGATCTTCCATCGCTTGTTCTCGTCACGGCGCAGAAGAAAAACTCTTCCCTGGGGAGAATTCTTTCCGCTGGAGCTCATCACATTATAGCCGCAGTAGATTCTTGCAAATTCAAAACCGTCCTCGGAAAAAAAGTCCACGCTGGTGCTGGCAGCTACCGCCACGCTGCTTATTCTGCGTTTGTCGCTCTTGAATGCGTTAATATCAGCCTTCAATCTTGTCAGATAAGCCTCCGGCTCATTGGCCTCCTTCAGTTCGTCGTCAAAAAGCTCTCTGGCACGCAGTCCCAGCTGCTCTATCTCCTCTTCCGTGCAGTCTTCGTTGCAGAAGCACTTTTCGATTTCCGTGTAGTACTTCACAACCTCCTTCACAGTTCCCGGGTACTCCATGGAAAGATCTCTGCTGAGCACAAGCTGCACAGGAGTCATCACCGCGTTATCCGCGTTCGCCTTCGCCCTGCCTGTCAGAACGGCATAAACTCCGACCACTCCGACCACCGCCAATATCAAAATTACCGTTATAACCACCGTGGATTTTTTCATGCGTCCTCTCTTCTGCCGCAAGACGGCACCAAATCTATTCTTCTTCAAAATTCAGTTCCAGAGTCCTTCCATCCTTCGCCGCTACGGCGCCCGGAAAAATCTTCCGCACCTCTCCCAGATACTCCTCCGGGTGCAGGAGAGAAGGACTGTAATGTGTCAGCCACAGTTCCGGAACCCCTGCGTCCCTGGCAAGCCGCGCAGCCTCGTACATGGTCATATGCCTGTTTTCCCTGGCCTTGACCAGTTTATCCGGCTCTCCGTACATGCCCTCCAAAATCAACAGATCCGCTCCTTCCGCATTGGCGATTATGGAATCCGTGGGACGTGAATCGGTGCAATAGGTTACCTTGAGGCCCTTCCTCTCTGCGCCCAGAACCATATCCGGCGTAAAAGTGCGCCCGTCCGCCTCCACGGTTTCACCCTTCTGCAGCCTGCTCCACAGCTTCATCGGAATCTGCTGTTCCAGGGCCCGTTCCCTGTCAAACCGTCCCGTTCTGTCAACCATCATACTATATCCATAGCATAACACACTATGGTTCACCTTGAAAGCCCTAATCCGAAAACCATCAAAAGAAAATTCCTGTTCTGCCTCGGTAATCTCCTGGTAACGTACCTCAAAGGGAAGCTCCGGCGCGATGGTGCGCAGCGCGTTCACCGTCCTGGACAATCCCCTGGGACCGATCAGCAGAAGAGGTTCCGTGCGCTCCGCATTTCCCATGGTGAGAAGCATTCCCGGAAGACCGCTGATATGATCCGCATGGTAGTGGGTAAAACACATAATATCAATGGGCTTGGGACTCCATCCCTTCTCCCTGAGCGCAATCTGCGTTCCCTCCCCGCAGTCAAACAGTATACTTTTTCCGTTGTAGCGAAGCATCAGCGAGGTGAGCCACCGATAGGGCAGCGGCATCATCCCGCCTGTTCCCAGCAAACTGACATCCAGCATTCTATTAACCATGCCTTTCCTGAATCTGCGGCTTTTGCACCGTAGAATTTCATTTGATTTCTGATCGTGCGTTCTGCACGCCGACGTATTTTCAGACCAGCTCGGTGCCCTCTTTTTCTTCCACGGGCACCCGAAACCGGGCAATCACCTTGTCATAACAATCCTCACAAAGGTCAAAATGGTGCGAGATTCCATCCCTGCGGCTGAAATAGCCGAAAAGCACATCCCCGGAAAAACATCCCTCCCTCAGATACCCGTTCTCCAGCCTCAGTTCCCTGCCGCACATATTGCATACCACCTGTGTCAGCGCCCTGGGCTGACCCTCCTCAAATCTACGCATCCTAACCTCTTTCCTTCGTATCCCCGCACTTTCCGCCATGCCGCCTGTGACACAGAAAAACTTCATGCAGTGGTCTTTGCCCCAAACGAAAGCCGCCGTAAGCACACGATTTCCTTCTCACTCTCTCCACATAATATTTGCGTCCTCCGTGGGCTTCTCATAAAAATCAGGGCGTATCCCTCTGGAGACAAACCCGAACTTTTCATACACATGTATGGCGGCCGCATTGCTGACCCTCACCTCCAGCGTAAAGCCTTCCACCTGCTCCGCCTCTCCTCTGGCAATCAACTCCCGCAGCATTGCCTGCGCCACTCCTCTTTCCCGGAACCGGGGCGCCACCACTACATTGTCGATGTTGGCCACACCGCCGGCGTTGGTGTACCCGCAGCAGCCCGCAAGCTCTCCATCTGCCAGCGCCACCAGATACACGCAGTAAGAATGGGAGAGCAGCTCCCGAAAAGCCTGCTCCGACCAGGGCATGGAAAAAGATTCCGCCTCTATCTCTGCAAGCCTTCCCACGTCCCCGTCCTGCAATTCACGAATCGCAATTTCCATCTTTGATCCTTTCCCTGTCCGCAGCTCCTTTACGGAATCGTCTTCCGGCGTTCTTCTCCGGCAGCCTCCTCTTGTTCGGCCTGGCTTTTGCGCAGATATTCCGGCTGATGCAAAGCCGCCTCCACTGTTTTTCCCGCAGCACAGTAAATCTCCCCCAGCGCGGCGATGCATGCTGCACGCTGCCGGTTGCTTCCCGCCGGAGCAAGGCTGTAATCCACCTTCATCTTATCCCGAATAACCGGCAGATACACCGGAACGCCATCCCCCAGGAAAATGACTCTCCGCTCCAACCCGTTCAGCTTCTCCAACATATCCCCGATATCCGACGGGCTCTGCGGAATCACACTTCTCATCTCAAAGCCGTCCCCCACAGGAACAAATTCATAGGCCGCCGTGTACACCTGGTTTCTCCTGGCATCCATCAACGGGCAGACAAGACAGTCCGTTCCCCACAGATTCCAGGCCAGCCCCTCCAGCGTAGGCACCTCCACCAAGGGTTTGTGCAGCGCCAGTCCAAGTCCCTTCGCCGTGGCGGAACCGATCCGAAGTCCCGTAAAGGAACCGGGCCCTGACGCAATGGCCACGGCATCCAGCGTATTCAAATCCAGCTCTATCATTTTCTTCAGTTCATCCAGCATGGGAAGCAGCGTCTGCGAATGGGTCTTTTTATAATCCGTGGTAAACTCACCCAAAAGCTGTCCCTCCGCCACTACCGCTACACTTGCCACCAGCCCGGAGCTGTCAATGCCCAATATCCTCACATTGTCTCCTATCCGCCCGCTTCACAGGCACGAATACACACCTCTCTTCGGACAAAGAAATCCTGCTTCCGCTTTGCAGAAGCTCAAATCCGTTCTATATTTTTTCGAAAAGAATCTTCCGGTAATCAAAGCCTTTCTCCGGATCCCTTTCAATCGTCACCCGGGTATAATGAGGCGGCAGAATCTCCCGGATCAGATTTGCCCACTCTACCATGGACACGCCCTCACCGTAAAAACAGTCCTGGTATCCGATCTCCTCCATCTCCTCCACATCTCCGATGCGGTACACGTCAAAATGGTAAAAGGGCATACGCCCCTCTTCATAAATCTGTACAATTGTAAATGTAGGGCTGTTTACCGGTTCCGTCACACCCAGCCCTGCCGCAAAGCCCTGGGTAAACACGGTCTTCCCTGCGCCCAGATCCCCCACAAGCGTATAGACCTCTCCCGGAACCGCAGCCTCGCCCAGCCGCTTTCCCAGCAAAAAAGTTTCTTCGGATCCCCGGCTCTCCAGTTCCAGTCTTTTTTCCTTCTGCAGCCGTTCTGTAATCCCTTCCGGGCACTTCATTGCATGCTCTTCCATTTCCAAATCCGACTCCCGTTCCTGCGCTTCCTGCACAGATTTTTCCGCCTTCCTTCCCTGACCGCCGTAAACAAGCCCGGAACCCTTACTCATATCCACCGCACAGTTCCAAACGCCCCTGCCGATTCAAATCGCCATGATGCCACAAACCATTTTACAGCTGCCGCCCCATGGCCTCCGTCAGCTGCGGATCTTTACCTTTGCTGGCGGCATATGCGTGGAAATCATCTCTATTACTGCCGTGGTCTGGTCTCCCATCTGCTTTCTGGGAAAAATCGTGGCGTTTATCCTGGAAGTATAGACAATGATGCTCCGCCCGGTGGAAACCGCCTTATGCATTTCCTCCCAAAGATACTGCACGGATTCCTCACCCTGGGATATGGTGATCCCCTGCCCGTCCAGCATATAGTGAAGTGGCTGCTGGAAGCTCGGGTTGCTGAGTACCTGCTGCTTGCTGCGGACAGACAATGTCCAGGGCAGATACAGCAGCATGATCAATCCCATGACCAGATACAGCCACTGCTTTGTCATAACCGCAAAAACAATCAAAAGCGCCCCGAAACAGCTGCCCAGAATCCCCGCAGCGCTGTTGTAGGAGTGTCTCAGCATATAATCGTACAAATCCTTCGCACCTATTTTTACATCAAGCTCTATCATCATAACCCCCATGACTCCGCTCTGCGGAAACTCACAATACCACAAAGAAGGCACCCATCGGACAGGTGCCTTACTCCGCATTACTTCTTCAAATTTTACTCTATCGGCAGTCAAAATGCAAGACTTAATTCCTGCCGCTTTTATCTGCGCCCTTCCTTTATAATGGGGCTCAGCGGTTTATAGACCAACAGCGTCACCAGTGAAACGCTTGCTCCCTTGATCAGATTCATGGGCGCAACGCAGGCCACCACAAAGCTGACGATACTCCCCTCCGTCATCAGCGGATTGATGGCGCTCCCCATCGCCAGAATATCCTCCAGAGACATATGGAACAGCTTGGAAAAAGCCGGCAGCAGATAGATGGCATTGAAAGCAGTTCCGAAGACCGTCATGCACAGCGTACCGGCCACACAGCCTATGACAGCACTTTTCTTGCTTTTGTGGAAGGTATAAATGACCGATGCCGGAAGGATGAAGCTGCAGCCGATCACAAAGTTTGCCAGATCTCCCACAAAGGCCGTACTGGTTCCCTTTATACAGAGCTTCAACAGAATTTTTACAAATTCCATCATCACCCCGGCCGTTGGTCCGAAGGCAAAGGTTCCGACCAGAATGGGAAGCTCACTGAAGTCCAGCTTGTAAAATCCCGGTGCAAAGGGCAGCGGAAAATCAAACAGGTGCAGAATCATGGCGATTGCGGAAAACATACCGATCATGGCAATCTTTCTTGTGCCGAAAATCGGCTCCGTGACATTGTTTTTCTTCCGGGCGGCCTTCTCCAGCAGAAGTGCCACCACAAACAGCGCGACAATGATTGCAAAAAAGCTCAGGACATATGCGGCGTTCTCCGCCACATCAGTGAATAATTTGTTCATTTTCTTTTCCTCCGTTTCCGGCTCCTCCGGACTCCTGATATCCGGATGCGCCTGAGATAATGCAGGAAAATTCTTCTTGTGCCGAGTTTCTGACTCTGCTCTTCTGAATAAGCAGACTGGTCGCTGTTGCTCGTCATAAACTCATTTCTTCCTTCGCCCGTGCAAGCACGGCTTCGGAAGCTCTGAGTTTCTGACTCTGCTTATTCGCGCAAAATAACCCCGGATCGGGTGATCCGGGGTTGAAAGCACACACGGCACCGGCTCCTCCTGCCCTGCATTCCGCGCGCGAAATACACTGCATTCACAGCCAGATTTTCTTCTTTCATCCAGACTTTACTGTTGGTCCCGGACTTACACCGAGTCAGCCATGACAGACACGCAGGCTTTTCTCCTGCCTCCTGCCACGGGTCGCGGACTTTACCGCCAGTAGGGAATTGCACCCAACCCCGAAGAATTTTCTTGTATTGACATTGCTATTATAATACTTCACGCCGCAAAAAACAAGACCTGATTAATTCTGCGCCACTGCGTTTCCGGTGTAGAGCTGATAGTACTTGCCCTGCTGCTCAATGAGCTGATCGTGGGTTCCCCGCTCAATGATGCGGCCCTGTTCCAGCACAATGATGCAGTCGCTGTTTTTGACTGTGGAAAGTCTGTGGGCAATGACAAAGTTGGTACGGCCCTTCATCAGTGCGTCCATACCCTGCTGCACCAGCTTTTCCGTCCTGGTGTCAATGGAGCTGGTGGCCTCATCCAGAATCAGCACCGGCGGATCCGCAATGGCTGCCCTGGCGATTGCCAGCAGCTGTCTCTGCCCCTGGCTCAAATTGGCTCCGTCTCCATGCAGCATGGTCTGATACCCCTCCGGAAGCCTGCGGATAAATCCGTCCGCATTGGCCAGCTTTGCCGCCCTGAAAACCTCCTCATCCGTGGCATCCAGCTTTCCGTACCTGATGTTCTCCATCACGGTTCCCGTAAACAGATGGGTATCCTGCAGCACAATCCCCAGGGAACGCCGCAGATCGTTCTTTTTGATCTTGGTCACATTGATGCCGTCATAACGGATCTTTCCATCCTGAATATCATAAAAACGGTTGATCAGATTGGTTATGGTAGTCTTTCCCGCACCGGTAGCGCCCACAAAAGCAATCTTCTGTCCAGGCTTTGCGTAAAGCTCGATGTCATGAAGGATCATCTTCTCGTCGTTGTAGCCGAAATCAACATGGTCAAACACCACATCCCCCTGCAGTTCCTGATAAGTGGTAGTGTCGGAATCCTTGTGGTAATGCTTCCATGCCCAGAGCCCGGTTCTCTCTCTGCTCTCCATAAGCTCGCCTCTGTCGTTCTTCACCGCATTCACAAGCTCCACATAGCCCTGGTCCACCTCGGGAACCTCATCCATCATTTTAAAGATCCTGTCTGCGCCCGCCAGCGCCATAATGATACTGTTAAACTGCATACTGATCTGGTTGATGGGCATGCTGAAAGATTTATTCAGAGAAAGGAACCCCGCCAGAGCTCCCAGCGTCAGCCCGGACACTCCCGTAATGGCCAGGATACCTCCCGCCACGGCGCAGACTACATAGCTCAGGTTACCCAACTGCGCGTTGACCGGCCCCATGATATTGGCAAATTTGTTCGCCCGGTAGGAACTGGAACAAAGCTGATCGTTCAGCTCGTTAAACTGCTTCAGGCTCTCTTCCTCGTGACAGAATACCTTGACTACCTTCTGCCCCGTCATTGTCTCCTCAATACAGCCGTTCAATGCGCCCAGATCCTTTTGCTGGGCCAGGAAAAAGCGGCTGCTCTGAGAGCCGATCTTCTTTGCCGCATAGACCATGATCGCCACCATCACTATGGAAATAACCGTCAGCGGAATATCCAGAATCAACATGGAAACCAGCGTTCCCGCAATCGAAGTCACACTGCTGATCAGCTGGGGAATACTCTGGCTGACCATCTGCCGCATGGTATCGATGTCGTTGGTATACACAGACATGATATCCCCGTGGGCATGGGTGTCAAAGTACTTGATGGGCAGCCGCTCCATTTTTTCAAACAGGTCGTTGCGCAGATTGCGCTGGGTTCCCTGCGTCACATAGATCATGATCCTGGACTGGGTGAAGGAAGCTATGATTCCCAATCCGTAAAAGCAGACCACTCTTCCGATGGCTCCCGCCAGCGGCCCGAAATCCGGGTTCTGCTGCTTCAGCATGGGCGTGATATAGTCGTCGATCAGCGTCCGGATAAACAGCGTTCCCTGCAAAGTTGCAAAAACGGTGGTGATAATACATATTATCACGATCACCCACTGAAAGGCATAATCCTTCAGCGTATACCCCAGCACTCTCTTCAACAATTTTCCGGGATTCTCTATCTTCGGTCTCGGTCCTCTTGCGCCTCTGGGGCCGGGACCCTGATTCACTTTCGGTTTTCTCTCTTCCGCCATGATCACATGCCTCCCTTCTCGTCAAAGTCACCGCTGCCGGCGGTCTGAGACTCGTACACATCCCGGTAGATCTCATTGCCCGCCAGCAGTTCCTCATGCGTGCCAAAGCCGTCAATCTGTCCCTCATGCATGACAATAATCCGATCCGCGTGCTCCACACTTGAAATACGCTGAGCGATAATCAGCTTTGTGGTACCCGGAATCTCCTCCGCAAAAGCTTTCCTGATCTTCGCGTCGGTGGCGGTATCCACCGCACTGGTGGAATCGTCCAGTATCAGAATCTTCGGCTTCTTCAACAATGCCCTGGCTATGCACAGCCGCTGCTTCTGCCCGCCGGACACGTTGGTTCCGCCCTGTTCAATAAAAGTATTGTAACCCTCCGGAAACTTTTGAATAAATTCATCCGCACAGGCCAGCTCACAGGCACGCCGGCATTCCTCCTCCGTGGCTTCCCTGTCGCCCCAGCGCAGATTTTCCAGGATCGTCCCCGAAAAAAGTACATTATTCTGAAGCACTACGGCTACCTGGTTTCTCAAAACCTCCATATCATACTGCCGCACATCCACGCCGCCCACCAGCAGCCGACCCTCCGATACGTCGTAAAGTCTGCTGATCAGATTGACAAGACTGGACTTTGCGCTTCCAGTGCCGCCGATAATTCCGATGGTCTCACCGGAACGAATCTCAAGATCGATATTTTTCAGCACAAAGGCATCCGCATCCTTCTTGTACCGGAAGGACACATTGTCAAAGCAAATGCTTCCGTCCGCCACCTCCGTCACAGGATCCTCCGGATCTGTCAGGTCAGGCTTCTCCTCCAGCACTTCGCAGACACGTCTCGCGCTTGCCCCGGACATGGTGAGCATGACAAAAATCATGGAGAGCATCATCAGGTTCATCAATATGTTCATGCAGTAGGTCAAAAGACTCATCAGCTGTCCGGTGGTCAGCTCGTTCTGCACGATCATGTGGGCTCCCATCCAGCTGATAAGCACAATGCATGCATACACTGTAAAATTCATTACCGGCCCGTTCCAGGCCACGATTCCCTCAGCCTTGCTGAAAATTTTATAAATCGCCCCGCTGGCCTTCTTGAACTTTTCATTCTCGTAGTCCTCACGGACGTAGGCCTTTACCACACGAATGGCGGACACATTTTCCTGCACGCTCTCGTTCAGATCGTCGTACTTGGGAAACGCCTGGCTGAAATATTTCATTGCCATGGTAATGATAAGCGCCAGCACACACCCCAGAAGCACCACTGCAATCAGGTACACACTGGCCAGTCTGGGACTGATGACAAAGGACATGATCATGGCAAAAAGGAGGCTGAAGGGCGCACGCATGGTCATTCTCAATATCATCTGGTAAGCATTCTGCAGGTTGGTCACATCCGTGGTCAGCCTGGTCACAAGTCCTGAAGTGCTGAACTTGTCAATGTTGGAAAAACTGAAGGTCTGAATGTTGTCATACATGGCCCGCCTTAAGTTCCTGGCAAAGCCTGTGGAGGCCTTTGCGCCGTAGACGCCTCCTCCGATACCGAAGGCAAGGCTTAAGACTGCCGTCAGTACCATCAGTCCTCCGATCAGGTAAATGTGATTCAGATCGCTCTTATTCACGCCGTCGTCAATGATGGACGCCATGAGAAGCGGAATCACAGTCTCCATGATGACCTCGCCTATCATGAAGACCGGTGTTGCAATAGAAGCCTTTTTATATTCTTTTATCTGGGCTCCGAGTGTTTTCAGCATAAGTACACTACCTCCTGCTTTTTATTCTAAAATGAAAACTCTTTGTTTTATCCGGCTGTTTTACAGCGGGCCGCCTGCGCCTTTTTCTTCCGGGAATGTCTGCTCTGCTGCTTCCTGTCCCGTCGGCTGCCGCGCTTCATCCATTTTCTGCTCCGGTGCCTCCTGCTCTGTCTCCTCCGACGGCCCGGCAGGCTTTGCCTCCTCCGTAAGACAATACTCCGCATACAGATCTTCCAGATTTGTCATGATCAGTTTCAGATACCGCCCCAGCTCCGCCTTCTCCGCGTCTGTCATCCCACGCTGCATGCATTCGTCCAGAGTTTTCATGCCCTCCTCCAGCCTGGCATGATTGGCAGCCGCTTCCTCCGTCATAAAAATACGTTTCAGCCTTCCGTCCTTATCCTGCTTTTTCCGCAGAATCAGCCCGTTTTTTTCCATGACCTGCAGAGTGTTTGTGGCCGTAGCCCGGGAAATCCGGAACACCTTCTCGATCTCTCCCTGATACACCGGATCTTCTCTGTGGTGGTATAGATACCCCAAAATCCCTCCCTGCAGCTGCGACTGGGGCGCAAGATCGTTTTTGGAAATACTTTTTCCGATCACCGCCTTAATCTGATTATGAATTACCCGCAGCTGAAAAGAAATCCCAATCTGTTTTTCTTCCATAGATACTCCATCCCCCGCTTAGCAGGTCAAAGTGTAATCGCACGGTCTCCGGCCGTTCTTCGTTTCTGACTCAGCCCTTCACAATAAACAGCCTCGAAAAGCTTCGCTTTCCTCGGTCGCGTTGCTCGCCATAAACTCATCACACCTGATGCCCGTGCAAGCTCGGCCTCTGGTGCTCTTCGTTTCTGACTCTGCTCTTACCAATAAGCAGCCTCGAAAAGCTTCGCTTTCCTCGGTCGCGTTGCTCGTCATAAACTCATCACACCTAATGCCCGTGCAAGCTCGGCCTCTGGTGCTCTTCGTTTCTGACTCTGCTTATTCGCGCAAAAAGTTAGCGCGCTAACATCTTTGTTAGCACGCTAACTTTATCACCTTTCCCAGGAATTGTCAATCCCGGCCGGCACAGTTTCTGAAAATTTTAGAATTGGCGAGTATCCATTCAACAACCTGCTTTTTGTATGTGGTTACAGCTCTGCCAGCAGCTTCACCTTTAACGGTCTCCTGGTAAGAAACTCCGCATTTTCATCCATCGTGGTTCCAGGATGTTGATAAATATCCCTGTCTACCTCCACGGGTTCGTCAATTTGATACAATAATCCCTTCTCCGTTCCGGTATGGCCAATCCGTCCTTCGTCATCGTACCAAAGGCAATCCGGCTGATGGGAAAACGCTTCGGCCAGTTCCTTCCACTGTGTGATGGTACTGCCTTCCCTCAGTTCGGAAAAGAGCCGGTTTGATCCGTGATACCAGACTCCGTCCGGGTGGATTGTTATCTTCATTACTGTTTTTTCTCCTCCTTCCGGTTCAGCTTCATGGTCAGCGAAATGCGCTTTTTGGCGGTATCTACCGACAACACCTCCACCTCCACAATATCTCCCACACTGACCGCCTCCAGGGGATGCTTGATGTAACGATCCGTGATCTGGGAGATATGCACCAACCCGTCCTGATGAACTCCGATATCCACAAAGGCTCCAAAGTCAATCACATTTCGCACTGTACCCTTCAGTATCATCCCCGGCTTCAGATCCTTCATATCCAAAACGTCGCTGCGCAGAATGGGTCTGGGCATATCGTCCCTGGGATCTCTGGCAGGCTTTTCCAGCTCCTTCAATATATCCGTCAACGTGATCTCTCCGATTCCCAGCTCCTGTGCCAGAAGCTTCTTGTCCCTGATCCGCTTCTCCAGACCGGAGACACTGACTGCAGGTGCAGCGCTGCCCCCGTTTTGAGGAGTCTTTCCGTTGACTGTTCCGGTCTCCTGTTTTCCGACACTCCTGTCGTCTGTGAGAGCAACACCTCCCATAGCTGCCGCAAGCGCCTTGCCCATTGCCGTGTTGGTGTTTCGCACCTGCACTGCCTTCTGCTTCTTCTGTGCCGGCACAGATGCGCCTGACACGGATGCTGTTTTTCCTGTCATACCGCCTGCCGCACCGGCTGTCTTTTTTCCTGACGCTCTGTCCTGGGCGGCCTTCTTCTGCGCAGCACGCACATCCTCCATGGTCATTCCCAGCTTATCCAGCAGCTTCAAGGCGGCTTCGTATGACTCGGGATGAACACTGGTGGCATCCAGCGGATTGTCCCCGTCCGTAATGCGCATGAAGCCGGCGCACTGTTCATATGCCTTGGGGCCCAGCTTCGCCACCTTCAAAAGCTGTTTTCTATTGGTAAAACGGCCGTTATTTTCCCGATAGTCCACAATATTTTTTGCAATCGTCTTATTGATTCCGGAAATATACTCCAACAGAGAGACAGAGGCAGTGTTCAGATCCACGCCCACCTTGTTCACGCTGTCCTCCACCACGCCGCTCAGTGCCTCTCCCAGCTTCTTCTGATTCATATCGTGTTGATACTGTCCCACGCCGATGGACTGAGGGTCTATTTTTACCAGTTCCGCCAGAGGATCCTGAAGCCTTCTGGCAATGGAAGCCGCGCTCCTCTGTCCCACGTCAAAATTGGGAAACTCCTCCGTAGCCAGCTTACTTGCGGAATAAACGCTGGCCCCCGCCTCATTGACAATCACATACTGCACAGGCCGGTCAAGCTCTTTCAAAAGGTCCACGATCACCTGCTCCGATTCCCGGGAAGCAGTACCGTTCCCCACGGAGATCAGATCCACATTGTACTTTCTGATCAGCCGCTTCAGCTCCGACTTTGCCTCCTCCACCTTATTCTGCGGCGCGGTAGGGTAAATCACCTTGGTATCCAGCACCTTTCCGGTGGGATCCACCACTGCCAGCTTACAGCCTGTGCGGAAGGCCGGATCCCAGCCCAGCACCACCTTTCCCGCAATGGGCGGCTGCAGCAGAAGCTGCTCCAGGTTTTTGCCGAACACACTGATGGCGCCGTCCTCGGCCTTCTCCGTCAGCTCGTTGCGCACCTCACGCTCTATGGCCGGGGCGATCAGCCGGTCATAGCTGTCCTCGATCACTTCCCGCAGCACAGGAGTGGTATACTCGTTGTCGGAAGTGATGGTTTTTTTGGCAAGATACTGCAGAATACGCTCTTTCGGCGCATTGACTTTTACAGTCAGAATCTTTTCCGCCTCTCCACGGTTCAGCGCCAGAACCCTGTGACCTGCAATCTTCTTTACCGGCTCTTCAAAGTTATAGTACATTTCGTAGACGCTCTGAACCTTTTCATCCTTGGCAGTGCCGGTGACAACACCCTCCTCCACGGTAGCCTCCCGGATATAGCTTCTGTAATCCGCATTGTCGGAAATGCTCTCCGCAATGATATCCTTTGCTCCCTGCAGCGCCTCCTGGGGTGTTTTCACGCGCTTGTCCTCCTCCGCGTCCTCCCCGGTGACATACTTTTCGGCCTCCTCCAGCACGGGGGCGGCGGCATTCTGTGCCAGAATATATTCTGCCAGACCCTCCAGACCCTTTTCCTTTGCAACGCTTGCCCTGGTCTTTCTCTTGGGCCGATAGGGCCGATACAGATCCTCCACCACCACAAGCGTCTCCGCCGCAAGAATCTTTTCCCGCAGCTCCTCCGTCAGCTTTCCCTGTTCCTCAATGCTTCCCAGCACCTGTTCCTTCTTTTCCTCCAGGTTGCGCAGATACACCAGACGCTCATGCAGATCACGCAGCTGCTCGTCGTTTAAAGAGCCTGTGACCTCCTTCCGATATCTGGAGATAAACGGAATGGTATTTCCCTCGTCAATCAGCTTTACAGCCGCTTCCACCTGCCATTTTTCCACCTTCAGTTCTTCCCTGATCTTCAGTATGATATCCATAATAACCTCTCCTGAACTTTATTGGCGGGATTGTTCCCGGCAGACTGTCATTCTGCTCCAGTCAGCCCTGTGCCCAACCCGCTCCTTCCCCCATTTTACTAGAAACGGCGCATAACTTCAATCATGAAATCTTTATAAATACCGTTTCATCCTTTGACATTGAAATGCGAAAATGGTACATTATAGATAATGATAAGGAACGAGGAGCCCGGAGCATGGACAACGAGCAGAACCAACAGGACGAACAGAAAAACAACTGGGAAAACGCTCGGGAAAACTGGGCCAGATGGGAGGAACAGGAGCGCAAAAAGGATTGGGACAAATGGAACAGCGACTCCTCCAAAAGCAGTTATTATAATCAGCCCACCCATCCTCCCTATGACCAGGGCTTTTCCATCGCGTCCATGGTGTGCGGTTTTCTCTCCGTCACGCTGGGCTGCTGCTATCTTTCTCTTCCTCTGGGCGCCATGGGAATCCTTTTTGCCATACTATGCCGCCGCAGGAACAGGCCGCTGAACGGCAACTGCCGCATAGGACTTATGCTGGGCATCTTCGGCTGCATCTACGGGGTGTTCTCTCTGATTTATCTGTTCACCCATGTTCCAGAACAGCTTTCCGGCGCGGCAAACCTATATCAGATGAACCAGATTATTCCCTGACACAGGAGGTATCTTTATGAATATAACATTCGGAGGTTTTGACAACAACCTGTACCCGTCCCCCTTGAACCCGGTGTCCGCCGGTTGGCGGGATGACACTGCCGAAAGCGGAAAAAACCTGCCCGCCTCTCCCGAAAGCAATCCCGGCTTCACGCCCTCCGGCGTAAAACAGGGTACAGCAGACGGCGAAAAAGCCGACGGGGAAAAAACGCGGGAAAAACGTGCCGGACTGAAGGATCCGGGCGAGGAATGCGAGACCTGCAAAAAGCGCAAGTATCAGGACGGCTCCGACGAGATGGTCTCCTTTAAAAGCGCCGCCCATATTTCGCCGGAAAGCGCCGCTTCCAGAGTGCGCGCCCACGAACAGGAGCATGTCTCCAACGCCTTTAAAAAAGCCGCCGCAAACAACGGCAAGGTAATATCCGCCTCCGTGTCCATCCATACCGCGGTGTGTCCGGAATGCGGACGTACCTATGTCTCAGGCGGAACCACTCATACACAAATCAAATACTTTAACGAGGATAACCCCTACCAGAAAGGCCTTAAGTCCGCAGACCGGGCAAAATACAGCGGTATGAATACCGATTACGCAGTATAGGAGCAGCAGAATGAACCAGTATGCCAAACATGATGAACTGAAGGATAACGCGAAGGATCGGCTTCGCGGAAAATACGGTGATCTGATACTGGGCGCTTTCCTTTCCTTCCTGATCCTGCTGTGTGTGTTGTTTATCTTTACTCTGCCCCTGATCCTGTCGATTCTCACCTCCACGATAACCGGGGGCAGCTATTCCATGACCTCCATTCGCTTCCTTCAGGCAGGGCTTTTGATCACCATGATCCTGTCCGGCTTTTTCAAGACAGGCCTGAACTGGCTGTACCTGAGCATAGCCTGCGGACAGCGCTGTTATTACGGAGATATCTTTATCGGCTTTCACAGGGAAAATCTGTGGAAAACCCTGTTCCTCTCCACCTTGCGGACATTGCTTCGCACGGCGGTTCTTTTGCCTGGCCTCATCCAGGCTTTTCATTATCCCGGCCACTTTGATTTTCAATGGCTGATTATGACTCTGGCTGCCCTGGGGGCGGGCTGCGCCGTCTATATTCCCCTGGGGCTGGTTCTGGAAACTGCCTTCTGTCTCCTTCTGGATTTTCCTGATTTGGGCAACGCGGCACTTTTGCGTGACGGTTTTTTTGTCATCCGAGGACATCGGGGGCGCTTTTTCCTGTTGCTTTGCAGTTTTCTTCCGGTGTATCTGCTCTGCATCCTGTCCCTTGGCATTGGTTTCCTCTGGATTGTCCCCTGGGCCGGCATGACCCGGGTTCTGTTCTATCTGGAGCTGATGAAGCCGGATGCGACGGGGAATTCTTCCCTCAAAAACGGCAGCCGAAACTAAAATATAAGCTATCTTTTCAGCAGTTCTTCTGTTACCATTCTGTCCCCACGCTGCCATGACGTCCATAATCGGCTTCAGGCTGTATCCTGTCTCTGTCAGGTTATATTCTACCCCCGGCGGCACTTCCCGCATATAATATACCTTCCGGGCAAGTAAGCCGCCCTCTTCCACAGCGCGCAAACCTGCAATCAATACTTACTTAAGAATCATGGGGCCAACCGCAGCCCCCATGCGACAGCTGCTATCAGCAATAAATGCAATGGGTAAAAGAGATAGAAGATATACTTATTTGCTCTCCCCAACTTACCGTTATAAAACAGGGTTATCAAAATCCCCGCCAAAACTGCAAGTTCTGCCAATGTTCCAAACACTGCCATACCGATCAGCAATATTACCATGCTCACCCAGAACGCCCTTTCTTTTCTGGAAAACCGATAAAACAGGACAACAAACAGAATGCCGGTTCCTCCCCAGTCTGCTCTCAACAGTATTGTGACCAACATGGCACATAGTGTTACAACTGCTGCTAAGAAAAGCCGTCTTTTTTTCAGATATCTGCTGACAAACTCTATTCCCCACAAGCACAGAAGTCCTGCCAGAAGAGTCCACATAACATTCTGTCTTTCCAAGTCAATCATTTTCCCACCCATTGCAAGATCATACGGAATCTCGGATAGCAGCGCAAAAAGCAACATTCGTTCCGCATATTTCTTTTTACTGTGGGTATGCGTAAAACCCTCTGCCAGTAAAAAAGCAAAGACAGGGAAGGCTATGCGTCCGATTCCTCTCATAATCTGATACAATACATAGAGTGTCATTGCTTCGGAAGACCTGCTCTCCCCCATCATATAAACACCATCTACCATGCAGGCATTGTTATATATAGGCCACAGAATCGCATAGCCCACATGATCTATCAACATGGATACACACGCTGCTGCCTTCAGGGCTGTACTGTTCAGACCACCTTTATCATATAGTTTTTCATTCATGATGTTCGCCTCTTCATTTTTTTGAAACAACGCAGGTGCAAAAAAGCAGGAAACCTTTCTTGATTTCCTGCTCTTAGTAATAAAATATCCTCAGCTAATTCTATCTCAGGTAATAACGTTCTTCTTACCCTTCCGTTGCGTTATCCTTCGTATTAATCCATTTCAGGTAACCGTTGATGAAAGGATCCAAGGCGCCGTCCAGCACCGCGTCCGCATTGCCGGTCTCCACGTCAGTCCTCAAATCCTTTACCAACTTATAGGGCTGCAGCACATAGGAACGTATCTGGTTGCCCCAGCCGATCTCCTTGACCTCTCCGCGGATATCCGAAAGCTTTTCCACATTCGCCTCCTGCTTTAACAGAAACAGCTTTGCCTTCAGCATCTGCATGGCCTTGTCCTTATTCTGGAACTGGCTGCGTTCATTCTGGCACTGTACCACGGTTCCCGTAGGGATATGCGTGATACGGATGGCAGAGGAGGTCTTATTGATGTGCTGACCACCTGCGCCGCTGCTTCGGTAAGTGTCGATGCGCAGATCCTTCTCGTCGATCTCCACATCCACGTCCTCCTCAATATCCGGCATCACGTCCAGCGAAACAAAGGAAGTCTGTCTTTTTCCCTGGGCATTGAAGGGGGAAATACGCACCAGTCTGTGCACACCCTTCTCAGACTTCAGATAGCCGTAGGCATTCAATCCATTGACCTGAAAAGTCACCGACTTGATACCGGCCTCGTCACCGTCCAGGTAATCCAGCACCTCCAGCTGAAACCCCTTGCGCTCCGCCCATCTGGTATACATACGATACAGCATACTGCACCAGTCACAGCTCTCCGTGCCGCCTGCTCCTGCATTCAGCTTCAAAATAGCATTGTTTTTATCATATTCCTCTGAAAGCAATGTTCCGATGCGCAGCTCCTCAAAGGTCGCAATAAAGCTGTCCAGCTCCCCGCGGATCTCTGCCGCCATGGAGTCGTCATTCTCCTCATAGCCCATCTCAATCAGAGTAAGGATATCGTCATATTGGGTGAACAGAGCATTGCACTCCTCCACGGTATCCTTCAGGTTCTTCAGCTCCTTCATCTTGGCGTTGGAGCGATCCGGATCGTCCCAGAACCCCGGCGCCTCCATCTCCATCTCCAGTTCTTCAATCCTCTTTACCTTGTCAGCGAGGTTAAAGTGAATCCCTCACTTCCGCCAATGGAGTTTCATAAGCCAGAATTACTGACTTCATCTGATCTAATTCTACCACTAAACGTCACCTTCTTTCTTAATATTTTTATTCAGTCCGGCATCCATACCGTCCGGAAAGACGCCGACAATTTACACACTTTTCTTTCCACAACACTGCTTATATTTTTTGCCGCTGCCGCAGGGACAGGGATCATTGGGGTAAACCTTGGCGTTTCCCCGTTTTACCGGGCTCTTGGGAAGACTCTCGTCCTTGTTGGTGCCCGTCACCTTGGCCACCTGCTCCCGCTCCACCTTCTGCTCCACCTTGATGTGGAACAGGAGACGCACTGTCTCTTCCTTGATGTTCTGGATCATCTCGTCAAACATCTGATAACCGCTGGACTTATATTCCACCAACGGATCTCTCTGTCCGTAAGCCTGCAGTCCGATTCCCTGACGCAGCTGTTCCATATCGTCAATGTGATCCATCCACTTTCTGTCGATGACCTTCAGCAGAATGACGCGCTCCAGCTCCCGGATCCCCTCCGGATCGGGAAACTCTGCCTCCTTGCTCTCGTAAAGCTTCACTGCCTCTTCCTTCAGCTGCTGCTTTAAGCTGTTCTTTTTGGGCTTTTTCACCCGCTTTGGAGTAACGGGCTCCAGAGGAATTGTGGGAATCAAAAGCGTATTCAGCTCGTTAAAGTTCCACTCTTCCACCTCTGCGTCGTCGTTGATACTGATATCCACACAATTTTCCGCAATGTCCGTAATCATTTTGTAGATGAAGTCCCGCATGCTCTCACCGTTCAGCACACGGTTCCGCTCCTCATAAATGATTTCCCTCTGCTCGCTCATGACACGATCATACTCCAGCAGATTCTTACGGATACCAAAGTTATTATTCTCTATCTTCTTCTGAGCGGACTCAATGGCATTGGTCAACGCCTTATGCTCGATCTCCTGATCCTCCGGCACTCCCAGCGCGTTGAACATGGTGATCAGCCGCTCCGAGCCGAACAGTCTCATCAGATCGTCCTGCAGGGAAATATAAAATTTGGATTCGCCCGGATCTCCCTGACGCCCCGAACGTCCGCGCAGCTGATTGTCAATACGCCTTGACTCATGCCGCTCCGTTCCGATGATCTTCAGGCCTCCCGCAGCCCTGGACTCCTCGTCCAGCTTGATATCCGTACCACGGCCGGCCATATTGGTGGCAATGGTGACTGCCCCGTGGATGCCCGCATCCGCCACAATCTCCGCCTCCAGCTCATGGAATTTCGCATTCAGCACCTTATGCTGGATCCCCCTCTTTGTCAGCATCCGGCTCAGCTCCTCGCTGGCCTCGATGGTGATGGTGCCCACCAGCACCGGCTGCCCCTTGGCATGAGCCTCCTCCACCGCGTTCACAATGGCGCGGAGTTTTTCCTCCCTGGTCTTGTACACGGCATCCTGCAGATCTTTTCGAATCACCGGCTGATTGGTGGGAATCTCCACCACATCCATGCCGTAGATCTCCCGGAACTCCTTTTCCTCGGTGAGTGCAGTACCCGTCATGCCGCACTTTTTCTCAAACAGATTAAAGAAATTCTGGAAGGTGATGGAGGCAAGCGTCTTGCTCTCCCTCTTAACCTTCACATGCTCCTTGGCCTCTATCGCCTGATGCAGGCCGTCGGAATAGCGCCGCCCGGGCATGATACGTCCTGTAAACTCATCTACGATAAGTACCTGTTCGTCCTTCACCACATAGTCCTGATCCCGGAACATCAGATTGTGGGCACGCAGCGCAAGAATGATGGTATGTTGAATGTCCAGGTTCTCCGGATCCGCATAGTTTTCTATGTGGAAAAACTCCTCCACCTTCTTCACACCCGCTGCAGTCAGATTGATGACCTTGTCCTTCTCGTTGACAATGAAGTCCCCTGTCTCCTCCTGGACGATTCCCATGATGGCATCCATCTTTGACAGCTGCTGCATATCGTCGCCCCGCTTCATACGCCGGGCAAGCAGATCACACATCTCATAAAGAGCCGTGGACTTGCCGCTCTGTCCCGAAATGATCAAAGGTGTTCTGGCCTCGTCGATGAGCACCGAGTCCACCTCGTCGATAATACAGAAATGCAGATCCCTCAACACAAGCTGTTCCTTGTAGAGCACCATGTTATCTCTCAGGTAATCAAAGCCCAGCTCGTTGTTGGTCACATAAGTGATATCGCACCGGTATGCCTTCTGACGCTCTTCGCTGGACATGCTGTTGAGCACCACGCCAACGGAAAGCCCCAGGAACTCATGCACCTGTCCCATCCACTCCGCGTCACGCTTTGCCAGATAGTCATTGACCGTGACAATGTGAACGCCCCTTCCCGCCAGCGCGTTCAGATAGGCGGGAGCCGTGGATACCAGCGTCTTTCCTTCACCGGTCTTCATCTCGGCAATACGCCCCTGATGCAGAATGATTCCGCCAACCATCTGCACCTGATAATGTTCCATATTCAGAACCCGTCTGGCCGCCTCTCTCACCGTGGCAAAGGCCTCCGGAAGCAGATCATCCAATGTTTCTCCCTCCGCCAGCCGCTTCTTGTATTCACTTGTCTTTGCCTTCAGTTCCTCGTCGGAGAGCGCCTGCATCCCGGGACGCAACTCTTCAATCTTATTGACCAGAGGCATAATTCTTTTCAGCTCTCTGTCACTATGTGTACCGAATATCCTGTCAACTACTTTCACGAAATATCCATACCTTTCCGCAAACTGCACAGACCACATTTACCTGTCTGCCGCCACTGTCTTCCTGAAAAACCTGCCTTTTATTGTAACAGAATTTGAGCGCATATTCAACACAAAGCTTAACCAAGCCATTAACATTTTGTAAACTCTCTGTTAAAACAGCAGAAAAAGTTCATTTTTTCCCGTCAATATGCTATACTGAGGAAAATAAACGCGCCAAAATGCAGAGCAGGAGGCGTGCAAAAAACGGAAAGGTCGTCATGAGGAAAAATAAATGAAACAAACCGCCATTCATCTCTACGTCAATATGCCCGGACATACACCCTGTTATACCAGTGTAACGGCAGCGCTCACAGCCCTGGAGCAGTCTCCACAGGCAGAGCAGCCTTCGCAGACAGAACAATCTCCACAGGCTCGACAGTCTTCGCAAGTGAAACCACCTTTGCAGGCAGAACAGCCTTTGCAGACGGAGCAGCTTCCGCAAGCGGCGGCGGAAAAAACTTATCCTGCTCTTATCTCACATCTTCCTCCCGCCGTCCTCCATATCGGGAAGGGCATCTATCGGGAAAAGCTGGTGATCACGCGGCCAAACCTCACCTTTCAGGGAGAAGGGGAAAGCAATGAGGATGTGGTTCTGGTTTACGGGGATGGCGCCCTGGACCCCATGCCGGAGGGAGACTTAAGAGGCACCTTCCGCACTGCATCCGTGCGGATTGACACCCACGACTTCACCGCAAGACACCTGACCTTTCAAAATGACGCAGGCTTCGGCCACACCGCAGGACAGGCACTTGCGCTGTATGTGGACGGCGACCGGAATTACTTTGAAGACTGCCGCCTGATCGGCAGCCAGGATACTCTTTTTACCGCCCCTCTTCCCCCGAAAGAGGCACAGCCGGGCGGTTTCAAGGGGCCCGGTGAATTCAGGCCCAGGACACTCGGCAGACATTGCTACCGGAACTGCTACATTCAGGGAGATGTGGATTTCATTTTCGGCAGCGGCATCGCCTGGTTTGAAGACTGTGTAATCTTCTCCAAGCTGCCCGAAGACAGGAAACAGCCGGAAGCTCCCCGGTCGGATGTAATCTACGGTTATGTCACAGCCGCCTCCACCCCGGAGAACGAGCCCTTCGGATATGTTTTTTACAACTGCAGCCTGAAGAGCGATTGTCCGCCCAAAACGGTGCTGCTCGGACGTCCCTGGCGGGAATGGGCAAAAACGGTGTTCCTGAACTGCTGGCTTGGCAGCCATATCCATCCCGTGGGCTGGAACGATTGGAATAAGCCCCACGGACATTTTTATTACGGGGAGTACCGCTCCCATGGTCCCGGAGCGGCCCCCTGTGCCAGAGCTGATTTCTCCCATCAGCTGACTGAGGAAGAAGCGGCCAAATATACAATGAAAAATGTGTTGAAGGACTGGAAACCGGGATATTGATCCCGGTTTCTTTGTCTAAAAAGGTCAGGGCTTTTGAAACCCTAAAAAATGCAATTACACAGCGCAGCGGAATATTCAATCAGAAAACAAAACCAAGACTTTGAAACGTCCTCTCTATTTTGATTTGATATATATAAAATTAAACTTGAATTTTTAATATTGCTGTTATATAATCAAATCAAACAACCAGGAGGTTTCATTTGATATGGACAGAAAAGTGATATCTAAAATTGTGAAAGCCAGCGGCGTATCTTCCGGCGAAATGATCCTGATTCATTTCTGGGGAGAGGACGCAGACAAAGAGATTGCCAACAGCTTTATGGCAGCTGTCGCGGAACTTGGAGCCACACCCCTGTTGCTGCAGCAGTCCCGCTCCGTAAATCGGGATATTTTCCTTGCAGCAAAAGAAAGCTGTTACGGAGAACAATATTTCGATTTGTTTACCAAATTTGACGCGGTGCTTGATGTTTTTGCTTATCGCCCCATTATCCTTGGATACGAAATTGACCATGACAAGTTTGAGCGATACCGAAACTATATGGCGCAGCTCTTTTCAAGGTTCATGAGCTGCAGACGCTTTACACAAATCCGAATCCCCACTGCGGCAAACGCAGAGGAATCCGGGCTTAACCCACAGGATTATATCCGGCGTATGGAAAGAGCATATGACGTTGATTACACTGCCGTTTATGAAGCCTGCCTACAGGCAAGAGATCGTTTGAAAGGAGCCGGGCATGTATCGCTTTGCACGGGGGAAAACTGCCGGCTTTCCTTTGAGCTGACCGATAGAGTGTGGCATATTGATGCCGGAGATGGCGATCTTCCATGTGGAGAAATTTACATTGCCCCAGTGGAGGACAAAACCCAGGGGACGGTTTATTTTGAAACTGTCTATCTTGACGGCGTTAAATATGAGCATGTTCAGCTGCATATCAGAAACGGGATTCTAAGCGACAGCAGCCAACCTGAAATCACTGCTTTTTTTGAGAAGCAGCCACAGGAAAACAGAATTGTCTGCGAACTTGGCTTTGGCATGAACCCCAACGTGACGGAGTTGTGCGGTTATACCGTTCTGGATGAAAAAATGAACGGCACTTTCCACATTGCACTCGGCGCAAATCATATGTTCGGCGGCACAAATACAGCTTCGGATCACATTGATTTTGTCGGCCATGGCACAATACTTATAACAGGAGAACAACATTATGAATGAGCAGCAGCAAAAATTTGATTTGTATCTTGATGAACGGATTACTGCCTGTAAACAGCGCAGTACCCAGCTTACTGCGGATCACCGCATGGATGAAGGAAATTTTGAAAAAGTCCGGGCAAACGTCTACGAGATTTTCAAAACCATCCTCTCCGTCGCGGAAAAGGTCTGTGGAGAGGACAATTTTGCCAGGAAACGTTTTTTCTTACAAAAAGCCGAGCAAATCCCGGCAAGTTGGACGACCTCCTACGAAAAAGCCAAACAGCATGGGGATGTGGAAAAAATGCACATTGAGAGCATTAAACTCGACACCATCCGGGAAATAAAAGAAAAATGTATGCAAATTTGGGAGGAAACCACATGACGGAAGCACAAGCAATCAACCTGTTTAAATGTCTGGCAGATAAGTCACGGCTGCAAATATTGAAATCTCTTTCTGTTGAAGATATGTATGTCGAGAGATTGGCAGAGCGATTGGGCCTTACTGCGTCTACCATTTCCTTCCACCTGAAAAAGCTTTCAGACGCCGGCGCTGTGACCGCATACAAAAATCAGTATTATATGATGTATTCCCTGAACAAAGAGATCTTTCAGACCAGCATATTGGAAATACTGCTGCAGGAATCCGACGAGGCACAAAAACAGGCGCAACGAGATGCAGCTTATCGGCAAAGAGTAATAAACGCCTTTTTTGAATATGGGAAACTCAAATCAATTCCCTCCCAGCGCAAAAAGGAACGTATCGTATTAGAAGTTATTGCTGAAGCATTTGACTTTGACAGGACGTATTCCGAGCGGGAAGTAAACATTCTGATTGCCGATTTCCACGATGATTTTTGTACCATCCGCCGTGACATGATCAGTGAGCAGCTTTTAGGCAGAAATGGTTCCGAATACTGGCGAATAAAAACGGGCGATTTTTCTGCCTGATAAACTGACAAGGAATCAATCGAAGTTGGTGTAAACGATAAAGCAGTCTGGTCA